>CAYOGU010000099.1:0-11109 GCA_964403345.1 uncultured Syntrophus sp.
CCCTGCCCGAAATGATCAAGCGGGGCTACAGCCAAAAGACCGATGGAGGTCTTTTGGCTGCCGGCGGCACCCTCGGGATCCTCTTTCCCCCGAGCCTGGCCCTGATCATGTACTCCGCCCTGACCTTCGAGTCCCTGGGCAGGCTCTTCCTCGGCGCCCTCCTGCCGGGGATCATCCTCTCCCTGATGTTCATCGCCTACATGGTCTACGTGGGCCTGAAGGACAAGAACATCCAGCGTGACAAGAGGGCGAGCGCCCGGGAGGTCGCCGTTGCCTTCAAGGAGGGCTTGGGGGGGCTCATCGTCGTCGTCATCATCATGGGCGGCATCTACTCGGGCCTCTTCACGCCGACCGAGGCCGGGGCCGTGGCGGTCCTCTACAGCATCTTCCTGTGCACCTTCTGGTACCGTACGATGAACGCCGGGCAGCTCATGGCGAGCATCATGAAGGCGGGGAAGATCGCCGCCATGATCATCCTCATCATCATCGGGGCGAACATCACCGGGAACCTCATCACGATGACGCAGATCACCCAGCAGCTCCTGGGCCTGGTCAACTCTGCGGGCCTTCCCGACTGGGCCTACGTCGCCATGATCGTGGTCTTCCTCATCATCATGGGCGGTCCCCTGGAAGCCGTCTCCATCATGGTGATTACGGTGCCGATCCTCTACCCCATCATGAAGGCCCTGGGCTTCAACGGCATCTGGTTCGGGATCCTCCAGGTCATCGTGGGCGAACTGGCCCTGATCTCGCCGCCGGAGGGGATCAACCTCTTCATCCTTCAGGACATCGGGAAGGCGACCGCGGCGGAGGTGGCCAGGGGCGTCGTCCCCTTCATCGCAATCATCGTGCTCTTCCTGACCCTGATCTGCATCTTTCCTTCGATCACCCTGTGGCTGCCGGCGGTTTTGCTGGGGGCCTAGGCCAATAAGTGGATAAGGCGGAGAGGCCCGTCACACGATCAACGACGATACCAAGGAGGCGATTCATGAAAAAGAGGATTATGTGGTCCGCTCTGTTGGCCCTGTTTCTTATCCTGGGCCTTTGTCTGGCAGGGGCGAACGCGGCCCCCCTGACAATCCGCTTCAGCTCAGGAGCCCCGGAGAACCATTTCCTGACGCAGCAGTACATCGAATGGGGCAAGCTCATCGAGAAGAACTCCAAGGGCGAGATCAAGGTCCAGGTCTACCACTCCGCCCAGCTCTTCAGGGACAACGAGGTTCTCAAGGCCGTCCAGACGGGCGCCCTGGAGTCCGCCTGCGGGTTCACTATGTACATGGAGAATCAGCTCGTCCCGGCCATGAAGGTCTTCATGATGCCCTACCTCTTCCGGGGCCTCGACGAGACCTGGACCGTCTACAAGTCGGAGGTGGGGACCGCCTGGAAGCAGACAGCGGAACGCAAGGGCGTCAAGATCCTGGCCATGGTGGTCATGCCCTCCCCGGACGACCAGATCATCCTAACGACCAAACCCATCAAGGTACCGGCGGACCTCAAGGGCCAGATCATCCGGGGCGCCAGTCCCGAACACGCCCTGGCCATCAAGAAGTGGGGGGCGGGGCCGTCATTCCTGACCGGCGCCGAGGTCTACCTGGCGCTGCAGCGCAACACCATCAACGGGGCCATCAATTCCATCGCCTCCTACATGGACCGGAAACTCTACGAGGCGGCTCCCTACGTCCTGATGACGCCGATTTCCACAGTGCATACCTTCATCGTCATGAACAAGGGCTTCTTCGAGAAGATGACGCCGGACCAGCAGAAGATCGTCACCGAGGCCAGTGCGGCGATCGAGAACAACACGGTCCAGTTCGGAAAAAACACCCTGAAGGCGGACATGGAGGAGGCCAAGAAGAAGGCGAAGGTCTATGTCCCCACGGCGGCTGAGAGCGCCCTCTGGCAGGACGGCATGCTGCCGCTCTGGGAAGAGATCGCCAAGGACAAGAAGGAAGTGGCCGATGCCCTCAAGGGCGTCCGGGCCATCCTGAAGCGCTAGAGCAGCCGGAGTCTCGAACGGGCGGGGAGTTTCCACGGCTATGGGGCGCCCTGCCTACTTGGCGATGGCCGTTCCCCTTCTGATGGCCGCAACAACGGGCTGGGCGGCCAATGCCAGCATGTCTTTTATGTCTTTTAAAGCCAATCCCTCTGAACAGAAATTGTTGAGGATTTTCTAAATGAATCGTGCTAGTCAAAAAAACATAAGAAAAGCCGTTAATCAAGTTCCATCCCGTTTCATCATGCCGGAGGGAAACATGACTGGCTGACAAAACCCCGTTCCCAATAAAGAACGCGGTTTTTTGTGGATTCTTAGGGAGTAATCACCTTTTTAAGAGCACATTGTAAAATTCTTAAACTACGCACGGCAAGTTCTCAAACGATGTGCGTCGTTATATCTGTGACTTAAGGACGGCTCGACCATTGAACTCAGCATCCTAAGCGGAGACCAGGGGATCGTCCTCGCCATGGCCTACCGCTCCACGCCCCATCGGCACCAGTCATGGATCACGGCTGGCGATTGGGCCGCGAAAGCCTCATTCATCTCCATGACGTCGATCTCCCCGAACCCTGCCCACTCCAGGCCGATCTCCCTGGCGTCCGGGTCTCGCTCGGCCGGCCGCACCGGGAAGGCGCCATTTTGTAATCGGATCGAATCATGGTATATTCCCAATGGCCAGGGGCTGTTCCTGGGAAGAGGAAAAGGTCGGGCCGCCTTCGATCGTCTGGAGGGGGCCCGTCGGGAAAAGAACCTGTCTCAGCAACGGATCCCGGAAAGGACAGGATATGGCGACATTGGCGATCGGCAGCACGGAGGGGGGGGGTGGAAGGGCCGCATCGCGCGGGATCACGGCCGAGTCCCTGGGGAGCCGGGAATTCAGGGAGGACTACGGCCTGAAGTACGCCTATCTGACCGGCGCGATGGTCAAAGGGATCGCTTCGGAAGCGCTCGTCGTCCGGATCGGCAGGGCCGGGATGATGGGATTCTTCGGGACCGGCGGCCTGGAGCCGGAGAGGATCGAGGAGGCCATACGGCGGATCCAGGGGGCGCTCGGGGAAGGCCGGCCCTATGGCATGAACCTCCTGTACCCCTTCGGCAACCCACGGCTCGAGGAAAGGACGGTCGATCTCTTCCTGAAGCACGGCGTGAGGACCGTCGAGGCCGCCGCCTACCTGCAGCTCTCGCCCGGCCTGGTGCGGTACCGGCTGACGGGGCTGGAAGCGGGGGTGGGTGGGGAGGTCCGGGTCCGCAATCGGATCATCGCCAAGATCTCCCGCCTCGAGATCGCCAGACACTTCCTGAGTCCCGCCCCGGAGCGGATCGTCGCGGGCCTGCTCGCGGAGGGCAGGATCACCCGCGAGCAGGCCGAGCTCTCCCGGAGGGTAGCCATGGCGGACGAGCTGTGCTGCGAGGCCGATTCCGCGGGGCATACGGACCGGGGGGTCTTGGCGGTCCTGGTCCCGGCCATGATCCGGCTCCGCGACGAGCTGGGCCGGAAGCATGGCTACCCCAGGAAGATCCGCGTCGGTGCCGCCGGTGGGATCGGGACGCCCGCGGCCGCCGCGGGCGCCTTCATGCTCGGGGCCGATTTTATCATGACCGGCTCCATCAATCAGTGCACGGTGGAGGCCGGGATCAGCGATGCGGTCAAGGAGATCCTCCAGGACCTCGGCACGCAGGACACCGCCTACGCCCCTGCCGGGGACCTCTTCACGCTGGGTGCGAAGGTCCAGGTCGTCCGGAAGGGCATCCTGTTTCCCGTCCGGGCCAACAAGCTCTACGAGCTGTACCGGCGGTACGATTCCCTTGAGTCGATCGACACGAGGACCCGGCAGGACCTGGAGGAACGGTACTTCAAACGGACATTCGACGAGGTTTATGACGAGACCAAGGCCTACTGGAGGGAACGCAATCCCGAGGAGATCCGGAGAGCGGAGCAGGATCCCAAACACCGGATGGCCCTGGTCTTTCGCTGGTATTTCGGGCGTGCCCTGGCGCTGGCCCTGCAGGGGGACGTCGCAAACAGGTCCGATTTCCAGATCTACTGCGGGCCGGCCATGGGGGCCTTCAACGAGTGGGTGAAGGGGGCCGGGATCGAGTCGTGGCGGAACCGTCATGTGGACCAGATCGCTGAGCGACTGATGCAGGAGACTGCGCAGTGGCTGAATGACCAACTGAGGTCCCTGGGGGGCTCGTAGCCGTCCCGAAACGGACGGTTCGGTGAAACCCGCACGCAACCCGGGGCGTTTCCCCTCAGGCCCGATCCAGGGCTGCGCGGCTCTCTACCCTGGCCCGTTCGCCCAGATCCCCCAGCGTTGTTTTCGCAGGTCCCTCTTTACCGGCATCCGTTTCCCTTTTTCGAGTGGGACTCTTTTGCCGGAGTCCTGTGACAGAAAACGGGGTTAGCATCCCCGGGGCGTTTCCCTACCCTGATCCGTGGATCGATGCCCACCCATTCCATCCATCTTAAGGAGACCGCCATGAAGGGATTTATAAGGATCACGGTCGTTGTCCTGGCCGCGCTGGCCCTTTCGACCGGGGGGGCTCTGTGGACGCGGGCCGTTGCGGGAGCCCAGGGCCTTGATGGGATCCGGCTCCTTGCGCCGGCCCTGGAGAAGGACAAGCCGCTCCTCCAGGCCCTGAAGGAGCGGCAGAGCCGCCGGAGCTTCGCCGACAGCCCCCTCAGCCTCCAGGACCTTTCCAATGTCCTGTGGTCGGCCAACGGAATCAACCGGCCGGAGAGCGGCGGCCGGACGAGCCCATCGGCCGAGAACGTGCAGGACGTGGAGATCTATGTCCTCCTGAAGGAGGGGACGTACCTCTACGAGCCCAAGGGGCACCGACTCCTGCCCGTGATCGCGGGCGATCACCGCGGGGAAGCGGGAGCCCAGGCCTTCGTGGCTACGGCGTCCCTGAATCTGATCTACGTCTCGGACCTCGCGAAGCTTGACTTCACAAGATCCCGCGAGGATCAACTCGTCACTGCGGCCATCGACGTCGGGCACTGCTCGCAGGGCGTCTACCTCTACGGCGCCGCGGCGGGCCTTGCGGTGGTGGCCCGCACCTCCGTCGACGGGGCGAGGATGGCCCGACTCCTCAAGCTTCGCCCGGAACAGCGGGTCCTCATGGGGCAGACCGTCGGTTATCCCAGGTAAAGGGCAAGGCGGTTGCCGCGCCTACTTCACGATCAGGTGGTTCTTGACGGATTTGACCCCCCTGACGCTGGCGGCGAGCTGCGCCGCCCTGTCTGCTGCCTTTTGGGAATTGACAAAGCCGCTCAGTTGGACGACGCCCTTGAAGGTTTCGACGCTGATCTGGAAGGATTTCAGGAAGTCGTCCCCCAACATCTGGGCCTTGATCTTGGTCGTGATAACCGAATCGTCCATGTATTCCCCGGTGCTTTCCTGGGTCCGTGATCCGGCACAGGCCATCAGGGTGACGATCAGCGCCACCAGAACGAGACAAGCGATCACGACGTTTCTCTTCTTCATCACCTCTGCACCTCCCTAGTTCGTTGATGGTTCCCCTTTCTCGGGAAGGGGCCAAACCGCTACAGGGCTTCGCCAAGGAAAGACCCGACACGTATCGCAAGGATAGCGACGATCAGCAGGTGACGAAACCCGTCTCATCGTATAGCCATTCACGAATTCTGGCAACCCCAAAATGGTGGGAGTCCCTCGGGGGACCATGCGGGGTGGCCCTCCCTGTCACCTAATCGGGGACGGTCTCCGGCGGAGCTTCGAGGAGTACTGAGGCCGGGGGAATCGGGACCGTTGAAAAAGGGATCCCGGGAGGGTATGATACAGCAGGCGTCCTGAGAATTTGGATTCGATCCTGCGCGCCGCGGGGTCCGCGCTGGGGAAGGGGACAGGGCATCGGATGGAGATGGACAGGGAACAGATCCCGAAAGGGCGGCCGCCGCAGATCGACTGCCGGGCCTGCCGGCACTTCTACATTACCCATGAGCGGGCCTTTCCCTACGGGTGCCGCGTGGTGGGCTTCAAGTCCCGCCTGATGCCGTCGATCGAGGTCTATATGAACTCCGGCATCGCCTGCCAGCTCTTCCAGGAGAAGGCGAAGAGGCGCCCCACCCCGTGAGGCCCCCTTCGTTTTCCCGCTCGGCCGTGGCGGCCCTGGTCCTCACAGCTTTGGCGGCCCTCACGCTGATAGGCTACCTGCGGCAGCGCTAGGCCCGGCTGGCCGCAGGCCTCGGGATCGGGCAGGGGTGAGAGGATGGTCAAGCGGTTTCTCAA
This sequence comes from uncultured Syntrophus sp., assembly GCA_964403345.1. GTDB lineage: Bacteria > Desulfobacterota > Syntrophia > Syntrophales > UBA5619 > JAKAFS01. The sequence goes on from CAYOGU010000099.1 coordinate 6,250, forward strand.
AGCGCACATCGCCAAGCACAGGGACCTGATCCTCCGGGAGGGCGGCCATCTGAGCGACTTCATGAAACTCCTCATGAAGCGACGGAACAACGGAGGCCCCTGGACCGGAGAGGAGAGGGCCCGGCTCAAAGGCCACCTGCGGCGCCTGTCCCTCTACGTTCCTGTTCTGCTCGTCTTCCTGCTCCCCTTCGGGATGCTCCTCCTGCCGATCCTAGCCGAAGTCCTGGATCGTCGGGCAAAGGACCGGCGGAATTGAACCCCCTAAAGGGGCGATTTCCTTGACACCCGTTGGGCCGCTTCATATACTCGCCGTCAAGGTCGAATCCAGTTGCTTCCGATGCTGACCGGGACGGACGGCGCCGGGACGGCCTGCGGGACCAGTAATCGGGGAACCCGTCACAGGAAAGACTTTTTCCGGCACGGCCTTTCCAAAGACGAGGGAGGAATTTCGATGGCGCCGAAGAGGATGCCCCTCATCTTTACCGGTGGGACGATCGCGATGGGGGCCGTCCCCGTACCGCGTCTCAGCGGCCCCAAGGCGTGGATCAAGCGGATCCCGGCCCTGGGCCTGAAAAGGGATATCGGGGAAATCTGAAGACTGTTCGATGCTCCGGTCGCCCATCGGCCGTAGCGTTTCCCGCCAAGGGAGAAAGGATGCATCCATGGCCAATCCACGCGCCGACTACCTGCCCATTGTGGACCGAAAACCCCTGAAACTTCCCGGAGGCGCCCGCCTGGCCGTCTCGGTGGTCGTGAACATCGAGGAGTGGCCCTTTGACGAGCCGATGGCCCGCACGGTCCTCCCGCCGCCCCAGGGCGGCTCCATCGTTCCGGACATCACCAATTTCGGCTGGTACGACTACGGCCAGCGGGTCGGCTTCTGGCGGATCAAGGAGGTCCTGGACCGTCAGGGGATCCGGGCGTCGGTGAGCCTGAACGGCTCGGTCTGCGAAACCTGCCCGCGGGTTGTGGACGCTTGCCTCGGGAGCCGCTGGGAGCTCTTCGGCCACGGCTACCACCAGAGGCCACTCCCGAAGGAGAAGGACGAGCGTGCCGTGATTCGCCGGACGATTGAGGCGATCGGCAAGAAGTCGGGGCAGAAGGTCCGGGGCTGGATGGGGCCCGGCCTCCACGAGACCGTGGACACGCCCGACATCCTGGCCGAGGAGGGGATCGAGTACTGCCTGGACTGGGTGAACGACGATCTCCCCTATCCGCTGAAGGTGAAGAAGGGATCCCTCTTCTCGGTTCCCTACACGATGGAGCTCAACGATATCCCGATCTACGCCGTCCAGCACCACCGCTCGGCGGAGCTCTTCGAGCGCTCCTGTAACCAGTTCGACACCCTTTACGCAGAGGGGAAGACCAACGCCCGGATCATGGCCATCGCCGTGCACCCCTACCTGACCGGCGTCCCCCACCGGATCGGTTACTTCAACCGGATCTTCGACTACCTCAAACGCCATGAGGGCGTGATCTTCATGACCGGGGCCGAGATCTTGGACTGGTACAAGAAGGAAGCGGGGTATTGAAGGGAGAGAGCCATGAAGATCACCGAGACGATCCATGCCATTCGCCACGACTTCAAGCTCCTGCTCGAAGAGGGCCGGACCATCGAGCGGTTCGTCTACTCCTACATCCTCGTGGGCAAGACGATCTGCCTGATCGATGCCGGTGTGGCGGCCACGGCCCCGGCCCTTCTGGAATACGTCCGGGGGCTGGGACGGCGGCCCGAGGAGATCGGCTGGATCCTCCTGACCCATTCCCATCCAGACCACCTGGGGGGCTGCGCCCCGATCCTCAGGACTGTCCCGACCGCGAAGGTCGCCGTGCATCCGGCCGAGCGGCCCTGGGTCGAGGACGTCCAGCGCCAGTACCGGGAGAGGCCGATTCCCAACCTCTTCGAGCTCGTCGGGGAGGGTGTCCGGGTCGACCACGAGTTTGCCGACGGGGAGGAATTCGCCTGGGAGGAGGGGAGAAGCGTCCGGGTCATCGCGACGCCGGGCCATTCGGCCGGCTCGGTGGCATTCTTCGACGCCCGGGAGGGGGCCCTCTTCTCCGGGGATGCCGTTCCCGCCGCGGGCACGATCCCGATCTACTGCGACCCTGATGCATCCCTGGCTTCGGTGGAGAGGCTGAAGAATCTTTCCGGCGTCCGGCTCCTCCTCTCCTCGTGGCACGAGCCGATCGAGGGGGAGCGGATCTTCGAGACGATGGATGGGGGGCGTCGCTACATCGAACGGATCGACGCCCTGGTCCGCGAAATCCGCGCCGCGGAACCCGGGCTCGCCTGCGGCGAGATGAGCCGGAAGACCCTGGAGCGGCTGGGGATCAGGGTCCCGAAGGTCCTCTTCATGGTCGAGGCCTCCTTCCGGGGGCATTGGGAGAAGATCGCCGGGGCAGGGAATCCCTGACCGGCTGAAAGAACGCGGCCCGGCGGCGGTCCTCTTCCGCAGACCGGTCGCCGGGCATCCTATTGGAGGTAAGGTCATGTCTTCAAGGATCGGGAAGGCGATGGCGCCGGCCGAGCCTGTCGGCGTCGTCGGCCTGGGCAACATGGGGGCCGCGATGGCGGCCAATCTTGTCCGGGCGGGGTTCGAGGTCTTCGGGACCGACATCCTCGCCGCCAACCGCAAGGCCCTGAAGAAGGCGGGCGGGACGCCGCTGGCCGATGCGAGGGCCCTGGCCAAGCGGTGCCGCCGCATCATCCTGTCCCTCCCTTCGGAGGCCGCTCTCCGTGGGGTCTCGGCGGACCTGGCGGCGGCCTGCAGCCCCGGGACGATCGCCATCGAAACCGGGACGCTCCCCCTAGCGGCCAAGATCGAGGCCCGTGACCTCCTGGCCGGCCGCGGCGTGACCCTCCTGGACTGCACCCTCTCGGGGACCGGCGCCCAGGCCAAGACAAGGGACTTGGCGGTCTACGCCAGCGGCGATGCCGGTGCGATCCGAGCCTTCCGCCCGATCATTGACGGATTCGCCCGGTCCTGCCACGACTTGGGCGAGTTCGGCAACGGCACGCGGATGAAGTTCGTGGCCAACCTCCTGGTGGCGATCCACAACGTGGCGGCGGCCGAGGCGATCCTCCTGGGGGTCCGCTCAGGCCTCGACCCCGCGCGGGTGGTCGAGGTCATCGGCGACGGCGCGGGGAGCTCCCGGATGTTCCAGGTCCGCGGCCCCTCCATGGTGAACCGTACCTGGGACGAGGCGATGATCACCAACCAGGTGTGGCAGAAGGACCTGAAACTGATCGGGGAGGCCCTCAAGGAGGCCGGTTCCCCCGCTCCGCTTTTCAACGCGACGATTCCCTTGTACACGGCGGCCCTGGCGACGGGCCATGGCCAGCACGACACGGCTGCGGTCTACGAGGTCTTCGAACGGATGGCCGGGATGGTTCCCGGGGGACGGCTGCTCCGGAAGGGCGGAGCGGCCCGGACGGCGACGCCGAGCCGCCGCGGCAGGAAGGCCGGAACTGGCCTTTGATTTTCCTTGGAGGTCGAAGGGCAGGGACGCCGGCGCTACTTGCGGGCCTTGATCAGCGTCAGAAGCCGCTCCCGGAAGATGTAGGTCAGGAGCGTCAGGACGCCGCTCGCGGCCAGGATGATCATCAGGGTCCCATACTGGTTCTGCTGGACCTGGTGGCCGCTCATGGACAGCAGGATGGTCCCGAACAATCTCCCCACCGTGGATATGGCCATGAAGGCCCACGTCCTCATGTGGCTCAGCCCCATGACGTAGCACAGGCAGTCCTTCGGAAAGCCGGGGATGAGGAAGAGAATGAAAGAAATCAGGATCCCCTGGTGCTCCATGAGGTGGTCGTACTTCCGGAGGACCTCGGCCTTCACGACCCGCTCGACAAGGGGAAGACCGAAGGTCCGGGCCAGGATGAAGGCCAGCCAGGAGCCGATGGTCAGTCCAATCGTCGAATAGACCGTGCCTAAGAATGTGCCGTAGAGGCAGCCGCCGATCACGCCGGTCACCTCCCCGGGGATCGGGGCGGCAACGACCTGCAGGATCTGGAGGACAATGAAGGCGATCTTGTCGTAGGGGTGGAAGGAGTGGATGAAGGCGATCGCCTTTTTCTTGTAGATGAAGTAGCGGTAAAGGTCGAAATGGATGAAAAGGTAGGCGCCCAGCGCCATGAGGAGGATGAAAAGGAGGAGCTTGAGGGGAAAGCCCCTCGTGAGCGGGGGCGGTTCCGCCCTATGATGATGTTTGTGTTTCCCCATCGGCCGATGAATTCGTCCCTGTCCGCGTGATCGTTTTTTGACGATTTGAAATCCCTATCCCATGCCCGGCGGCAAGTCAACTGATTTTTCGCCCCGCGCCTTCGATCCCTTATCGGCCGATTTCTTGAAAAACTGTAGCAGGTTGAGTGAGCCCCGAGGTCCGCGCTTTCTCAAGGGGCGGGACGTTCCAGGTCCAGGAGGGTGCGCTTCCTGTCCAGCCCGCCGCCGAATCCCGTCAGGGAGCCAGACTGTCCGATGACCCGGTGGCAGGGGATCACGATGGGCAGGGGGTTCCTCCCGCAGGCTACCCCCACGGCGCGGCAGGCGGACGGCGAGCCGATGCTGCGGGCGATCTGGCCGTAGGTGGCGGTCTTCCCGTAGGAGACAGCGCGCATGGCCCTCCAGACGCGGTTTTGAAAGGCCGTGCCGGGGAGCGTCTTCGGGATGGGCAAATCGAACCGCCGCCGCTTGCCCGCGAAATACTCCTTGATCTGCCTGGCGGCTTCGGCGAGGACCGGGTCGCGGCCGCCAGGTTCCAGTTCCTCGATACCGGCCGGTTTTGGCGGCCGGTCTTCCCAGAAGATCGCCACGAGACGTCCGGCGGACGCCACCAGCGTCAGTTTTCCCACGGGGC
>CAYOGU010000100.1:0-11061 GCA_964403345.1 uncultured Syntrophus sp.
CCCATCAAGGCCCTTAAGTCCTGATCCCGAGGGGCCGGGTCGCGACTGCCCCGGGGTAAAGGGCTTCGTCAGCCGCCGAATCTCTTCATGAACGCTCCCAAGATGATGAACAGAAAGAAGAGAAAGAAGATTGCAGCAAAGATCTTGCGGACCATCCCTCTTTTCATGGGTTCCTCTTTCCCCGCCTCTTCCGGTGCGGTTCCGATAACGTTTTGAGAGTCTTTCATCGAGACCTCCTTGGACGGCCTTGCGGAACGGTCCGACTCCTCAATCGCCCCGCGTCTACTCCTTTGAAAGGACCAACGCCGCAAACAGGATCGCGATCGGCGTTGGGATATCCATCAAGCCGATCCCGATCAATGCGGCAAGGCTACAAGCCAGAGGAAAGGCAATCCTGAGCACCTCTCCCTTTTATCGCGCCTGCGACGACCATTCATTCCTGGTCGGGGCCGGCCTTCTCCGCAGCGTCTGGCACCGCCTTTCCGACGGACAGGGTCAACACGCTGTAGAGGGAGAGGATCAGAACGGCGACGACGGCTAGAACGGTGAGCCACGACGGCAACTCCAGCATCTTGATCACGATCAGCGCGGCGATGCTGAGGACGACGGTGAGCACGGCCCTGATGATTTTCCCCATAGGATCCTCCTCGCCCTTACTTTGAGGATTGCCTCTCGAAGGCCTGAACGAGTGACGATTTTTCCGAGGCCTTTTCCTGCTGGTCTTCCTTGTTCGGGATCCTGGCTAGGCAGTACACCACGAACAAGACGATGGGGCCGATCAGGGCCGCCTTGACCCAACCGTTCAGAGCCGGACTTTGGCCAATCAGGACGAGGGCAACCGTGGAACCGGCGAGGGCCGCAACCGCGATGAGAATAGCCATGGACAAATTCCTCCTTCTTGAGATGGCTGCAACAGCGTTATATAAGTTAACGATCACTAACATTATAGTGAATGTTAACTAACAAAGTCAACGTGAAAGAATATTCATGATTTGCCGTTCCGGGGTGGACGAATGACTGCCGATGCAGGATTGTGGCCGGGAATGGGTTCGGGCGGGGTATGATGGACGGGATGGATGGGAAGGCCGCCGACCCTTGCGGGGAGGCGGCCTTCCTTTTTCGGCCGATGGGAATGTCGGCATTCCTGCCGTCCGTGCACCGGATAGACGTGGCGCTAGGCCCAGAGGGAGGTGGATGTTGAATGGCTGGATGATCCGGTGCTTGAGAGGAGTCCTTCCAGCAGGGCGGCGAGCATCTGACTCTGATAGTCTTGTCCGATCCCGGCGTTCGTGCTGGAATCGATAGCATTTCCCTGCTGTATCTGGGTTTCCATCTGGGCCAGAAACGCGTCGTCTTCGGCCTTGGTGATGGACCCGTTGCCGTCGGTGTCGACCTGGCTGAACAGCTCGTCGATGTTGCCCCCGCCTTGCCCGATCACGGCTGCCAGTTCGTCCTTGGTGACGATGCCGTCCTTGTTGGTGTCGGCCGTATCGAAGACCTTATCGGGCGGAGGAGGAGGGGCGGACATGCCTGATGCGCCGGCCGCGCCACCGGCCTGTTTAAGCTGTTGTTCCAGCTTGGCCATTCCCGACTTGAACTCGATCGCGCTGACCAGTTCGTCCTGGTTACTATCCATGTTGCTGAAAAAGCTGTTTACCAGGTTGGATGAGTTCTCCTGGATCAGCGAGGCGATCTCGGATTTGTCGATCGACCCGTCTTGATTGGTGTCGATCTGGTTGAACATCTGCTGCCTCATCTCGGTGAGGGAGGCAGTACTCATGCTGCCGATTCCACTAATCATATGGTTCTCCTTTCTTGTTTGGGATGGGTTCCATCGGCCTTCTTGGAGGGAAACTAGAGCAACCGACATGCCGTCCGTCCCGGACACTTCGGTTAAATGACCTGCCTTTACAAATCTTTACTGAGGACTCACCGTCCTCAGGACCGGGAAGGGGCCGGTGGTCCGGCCTGGACGGGACGGATGCCCTTTTTCTGGATCAGGGGCGGGTTTTGGCATATAGACGGAAGAAGGCCTTTCTTTACAATTCTTAACGGTCGGCGGCCGGGATCCGTGGCATGATGAGCCGCCGCCGGCCGACTAGAGGAGGAAGATATTTCCCGTTTCAGGCAGGAAGCAGCGGCAAAAAATGCCTCATGGAGGATCGCATGGCGCAACCGAGGGAAGTCGTCCTGGTGATCGATGACGACAGGGATCTCTGCGAACTGCTAGGCGAATATCTTGCCCGGGAGGGATTTCGTCTCGAGGCGGTCCACGACGGGGACGAGGGGATTCAGAGGGCGCTGAGCGGGTCCTACGGGGTCATCATCCTGGATGTCATGCTTCCCGGCAAGCGGAACGGCTTCGATATTCTCCAGGCCGTTCGCTCACGGATCGACACCCCGGTCCTGATGCTCACTGCCCGGGGTGAAGAGGTCGACCGGATCGTCGGCCTGGAGATGGGGGCGGACGACTACCTTTCCAAACCCTTCAACCCGCGGGAACTGGTTGCGCGCCTCCGGGCCATCCTCCGCCGTATGAATAGCGATGCAGCGAGGCCCTCACCGGGCGCACCGGCTGACCGCCACAGGGTGGGCGACGTGGAGATGGTGACCCCGACCCGGACGGTCCTGCGGTCCGGCCGGCCCGTCGAGCTCACCGCGGTCGAGTTCGGCCTGCTGCAGTTGCTCTTGGCCAGGGCGGGGACGATCGTGACCCGGGAGGAACTGACCCGCACGGTCCTGGGCCGCTCCCTGACCCCCTATGACCGGAGCATCGATGTCCATGTTAGCAGGCTCCGGAAAAAACTTGGGCGGGATGAAAACGGCGCGGAGAGGATCCGGTCCATCCGCGGCAGCGGCTACGTCTATGTCCTGCAGGGTGCGACCCGACCCGGGGAATGAACGGGGCAAAGACTCGGAGGGGATGATGCACAAGAACAACCTTTTCATCAAGATCTGCCTGTGGTTCTGGCTGACGACCCTCTTCATGATCGGGGGGGTGATCGCGGTGGACTGGCTGACCGAATCGGGCCCCTTCGGCTCGCATCGTCCCCCTCTGCACGGGGGGCCCTTGGCATTTCAAGGCCAGGCCATGGCTTGGATCTATGAAGAGGAGGGCGCCCCGGCCCTCGGCCGATTTGCCGCACGCCTCCGGGACCTGGACGGGATCCGGGTGCAACTCCTGGACGGGAACGGCGTCGATGTGACGGCGGGGACATCGGCCGCCCCCGCCACTGCGCCCGCCTTTCCAGTGCAGGCGGGCCAGCCCCCGGCGGACCGGCCCGGCCCCGGGGGGGATGAGAAGGGGAAACCGATCTCGCTAGCGGTGACCGGGCCCACGGGCCGGACTTACACCCTCCTCGCCGAGGTGCCTCCACGGCCCCCGGGGCCCGGCGGTCCCCCGTCCTGGGGGATGATCATGATCCGCCTGATCGTTGTCCTGACTGTTTCGGGCTTCATCTGTTACTGGCTGGCCCGCTATCTTACCGCGCCTGTCCTGAAGATCGGGGCGACGGCCCGGCGTCTCGCAGCCGGGGATCTTTCGGCCCGAGTCAGCCCGGCCCTGGGCAAACGGAACGACGAACTCGCCCGTTTGGCCCTCGATTTCGACCGGATGGCCGAACGGATCGGCGCCCTCCTGAACGGCCAGCGCACGCTCCTTCGGGACATCTCCCACGAACTGCGCTCACCCCTGGCCCGCCTTAACGTGGCCCTGGAACTCTGCCGGAAGGAGGCAGGCCAGGAGGCGGCCGGAGCCCTTGATCGGATCGAACGGGAATCGGGCCGGCTCAACGAGATGATCGGCCACCTTCTGACCCTGAACCGGGTCGAGTCCGATACCGCGGTCCGGAAGACGGTGTGGATCGACCTGGCGGGGCTTGTCCGGGAGATCGCCGCCGACGCCGAGTTCGAGGCCGGGGCGCTGGAGCGCGCCGTGAAGGTGACAGAGCTGGAGCCCTTTGACATGGAAGGGGACGAGGAGATGATCCGCCGGGCGATCGAAAACGTCGTGAGAAACGCCGTCCGCTACACCCGGGAAGGCGGCGATGTGGAGATCTCACTGCGCCTCGACCGTTCGGGGCCCGTCGGCACAGCCGTGATCGCGGTTAGGGACCACGGGAGGGGGGTTCCTGAAGCCGCCCTTGCCCATCTCTTTCAACCCTTCTATCGTGTTGGCGAAGGCCGGGAACGGGAGACCGGCGGGACAGGACTGGGACTGGCCATCACCGAGGCCGCCGTCCGCCTGCACGGCGGTTCGGTCGGAGCGGCCAATGCCCCCGAGGGCGGTCTGATCGTAGAGATCCGGCTGCCCGCCGCCCCGGAGGGAGACCGACCTCATTGAACCGGCCGCCTTCATCCAGTCATGCGGCGCAGGAATCCGAGAAAACGCCGCGTCTTCGGCCCGTACGGCGGATAGAGCATCCGGACACCCGTGGGGAACCTCTGGCGGTAAACGGCGCGGGCGTGGGAGAAGGTTTCGAATCCGAAGCAGCCGTGGTAGGCCCCCATGCCGCTTTCCCCGACCCCGCCGAAGGGAAGGTTCGGGTTGGCCAAGTGCAGGATCGTGTTGTTCACCGTCGCTCCGCCGGAGGTGGTCAAGGTGAGCAGCCTCTCGATGTTCCGGTCGCTGCGGCTGAAGAGGTACATGGCCAGCGGCTTGGGCCTTGCACGGATGATCTCTAGGGCCTCGTCGAGGGTGTCGTAGCTCAACAGGGGCAGCACCGGCCCGAAGATCTCCTCGCTCATGATCGGCGAGTCCTTCGGAACGTTCGACAGGAGGGTTGGGGCCAGTCGGCGGCGTTCGGGGTCGCTTTGTCCGCCCGTGACGAGGACGGCCCCAGCGGCAATCGTCGCACCAAGCGCAGCCTCGATCCGTGCCAGCGACCGACCGTCGACGAGGCTGGCCAGGGAATCGCTCATCAGTCGTTCCGCCTCCACCCGGCCGTAGAAGCGTCCGATGGACTCCCTGATCAGGGCCACCAGCGGTTCCGCAACCCCCTTCTGCACCAGCACATAGTCCGGCGCGACGCAGGTCTGGCCGGCGTTGATGAATTTCCCCCAAGCAATACGCTCGGCCGCCGCGGCTAGGTCGGCCGTCTCGTCGACCACCGCCGGGGACTTGCCGCCGAGCTCCAAGGTCACCGACGCCAGGTGGGATGCTGCCGCGGCCATCACCTTGCGGCCCACGGCCGTCGAGCCGGTAAAGAAGATATGGTCAAAGGGCAGCTCCAGGAGCGCATCGGCGACGGCATGGCCGCCCAAGACGACCGAGACCTCCGCCGGGGGAAACACCTCGGCGATCAGGTCGTGGATCTGCCGCGCGGTCTGCGGGACCTTGTCCGAGGGGCGCAGGATGACGCAGTTGCCTGCGGCGACGGCGGACATCAGGGGCGTGACGGCCAGAAAGAAGGGGTAATTCCAGGGGGAGAGGATCAGGACCCGGCCTTTGGGTTCGTAACGGATTCGGCTCGTGCCGCCGGCGATCGTGAGCGGCGTGGGGACGCGCCGGGGCCGCATCCACGAGTCCAAATGGCGGATGGCGTGCCCGATCTCCTCAAGGGTGGGGCTGATCTCGGTCAGTTCCGTCTCGTCGGGGTGTTTGCGGAAGTCCCCCTGGATCGCCCGGCTGATCGCCTCACGCCGGGAGCGGATCGCCTCGGCCAGACGTCTGAGCTTGGCTGTGCGTTCTCCGGCCTTCGTCGAGACGAGCGACCAGCGGGTCGCCTGCTGCATCTCGAAAAGGGCCCTGAGGCCCTCCGCCTGAGGGGAAAGGGTGTTGGGGGGAAGAGGGTTCATGGTTCCGTCTCCAGGTTACGGTCTGTTTCGATAAGGGTGGGCCGGTGTTCCGAAGGGCCTCTTCCGGGGCACGGCGCCGGGGGATCGGGCGGTCTCCTCTGTCCGGCGAACGGATGTGGGATTCGCATGATTGGCTGAAAATAATGAAAAGTGGGCATCGTGTCAAGGGGCTTTGCAACGTGTGGCGGCGCGCGATAACGGAACCCCAAGAATCGAGATAACTCACTTCCCAAACTTATTTGATCCTGTCAAAATTCGTTTGAATGGCTATTCATAATTCCTGATCAGGAGCTCCTGAACCCTCTTTGTCTTATCCCCGCCCCCTGCCGTATAGGATGTCTTTACTTCTTCGATCTTAAACCCCCTGAAGAGTAACCGGATCTCGGGAGTGTCATTGATCGACATCATAAATTTTCCATTCAAGTCTGTCAGCAAGCTCTTCAGAATAGCGAAGTCTTCCCGTTTAAAAACCCCCGGCCCATAATAGTCTTCAAAATTTAGATAAGGGGGATCAATATAAAAGAAGGTGTCCGGCTTGTCAAAGCGTGGAATTATCCCCTGATAGGGCTGATTTTCGATATATACTCTGGACAATCTGAGATGAATTGCCGATAATTCCTCCTCTATCCGGAGAAGATTTAACCGTGGCGGTTGCGTCGCCACAATTGCCCAATAGGGACTCTTAATTTTGGCCGAAAAACATGTTTTCAGCAAATAATAAAACCGCGCCGCTCGTTGAATATCCGTCAAGGTCTCCGGAGGTTCCTTTTTAAACCGCTCAAATTCATCCCTGGCCACCAAAATCCATTTCATATACCGGATGAACTCCTCCAAGTGGAGTTTGACCACCCGGTAAAGGGTCACGAGGTCAGAGTTGATGTCATTAATGATTTCGACGGTCGACTCTTCCTTTTTAAACAGGATCCAAGCGGCGCCGGCGAAAACCTCGCAGTAGCATTTATGCTTCGGAATTCTTGAGACAATCTTGTTGGCTAGTAGGGACTTGCCATCCACATACGGCAAAAAACTCTTCACCACATCCTCCTCAGATTGAAAGCGGAGGATAACCCTGCTATAACGCGCGTAGTCGTGCGGGCGGATGGTAGCGGGTTATCCCGTCGAGCTGCGCAGGCTCGGTCTGGGGAGTTGCCGCTCCCTTGACTGCCATCCGCCTATTTATGACCCTGGCGGAAAGTCTGGCGTCGTGGGCAATACGGTCGCCGTTGAAATGCCGGACACGATATCCCGGAGAGCTTGCCGATGGTTGATCCATGTCTCGGGAACCGAGATCCCATGCTCATAGCATCGGAGCACGGTAATATCGGTCTTGTACAGCTCAGTCTTGGCCGCATCTACTAATACCCGCAGAGCTTCGGCCGCCTCGTACTCTGTGATCCATGTAGAGATGGTTTCCTCGGTGGGTTGATCTCCCAGGGCTGAAGGCCAATCGCGAATTGAGCCATTGACTACTGTCACCCCAGGGTTATTATTTGTTTTCCAATGGATTGCTTCGTGTATGTTGTTCATTCTGCATGCCTCCCTTACGGAACATATTCCATGATTACAATGCTGGACGTATACAGGCCGTTAAATAGCGAGCTTCCATCGGGGCTGTTTATATAGCTGGGAGTAGATGTGTATCCGCCACCGCGCAGCTCAAAAGTAATCTCATTTGTTCCTCCTGCGTCAATCAGCCATAGAAACGGTAATGGCGAATAACTGGCTGTGAGATACGCTATTGCAATGGCATCAGTTGCGCCATCTTTGAACAAGGCCAGCGCACCGTAATACTGACCGCAAAACCGAACGCTGACATTTCCAAGCAATATCAATTTATTAACTGCCGCTTTTGGCTTATATGTCCACGACTTAATTGAAAATCCTTCAGTAATCTGAGGCTTCGTATTGTCTATGGGAAATGTAGCACTGCTGGTTATCACGTCAGTAATTGGAACCGTTGCAACATTCACAATCTTCTGTGAATTGTCAGAAAGCTGATAATTTACTCCATCATAGATCACTGTGACGATTTTCCCTGCAATTAGGTCGCCGGCGGCCACATCCTCGGAGACGTTTTTCTTGATGGCCACGGGATCCAGACCGTTGACGGCCAGCGTGGCGGCGCCGGTGTTCGTGTTCGTCACCTTGAAATAGATAGGCATGCCCACCACGTGGGCCGTCAGGGCGGGTGTCAGGGCAATCGCATAGGTGTTTACGCCGCCGGTATCGGCTGCGTAGTCGATCGCGCCGTCCCCGTCCTGGTCCAACCCCCTGTGACGATGGTTGTTTATGGCATTGAGAAATGCCGCCGTGACCACGGTTCCCGCAATGCCTTGGCTGGGATTTCCATCTACAAATACCGTCTTGGCCATAGAGCCTCCTATTCATAATTGAAAATTACATGGCTATGTGCCGGCTTCAGCTCCTGGAAGAGCTGCTCCAGCCTCGTATTGGGAATCCACCAGGTCAGCCTCTCCCCGGCAGCCGACAGCCCCGCCCGGAAGGAATAGACCGCCTGGCCCGAGACATTGACCCGCCAGATCCAGCGCACCGAATCCTCATAGAGGGGATTTCCGCAACGGTTCCACCCGCACATGAACGGGAGATATTCATCGATGGTGACCGTCCATCCATAGGACGCTGCCAGGGCGATGAAATAGGCCCGGCTGAGCCCGCCGGCAGACCGCAGTTTCCGGATGACGGAATCCCGCCTGGCCTGCAACGGATCCTCGTCCCCAGGCACAATTCCGCAGACGCGCTCCCAGGAAGCCAGGAGGGCGGTCGACCGATCCGGAAAGGCCTCTTGGAGGAGCCCGTCCGCCGAGTCCTGGGCGGTATCGAGGTGGCCACCCTCCAGGGCGATATCTCCCGCAAGGACGCTTTCCGGATCGACCTGTAGGGGAAAGAGCAGCTTCAGAATGTCGGAATGGTTCATATCAAGCTCTCTATATGACCGTGACTATTCCCGGACGGATCATGGCATAGCCCGTGGGCGTCACATCGGCTGCCGGCACGGTCAGGACGGCATCCGTTGCCCCTTCCTGGATGGCGATCGCCACCAGTCGGCTCCTGTAAAGGACCTGTCCCGGGATGAGGGTATTCATGTAGGCGGCGATCTCCGCCGCAATGGTCGTCTTGTCGATGCCGGATCCGGAAACCGTCATGGTGACGGCCTGGGTCAGAGGATTCGGGGGCAGTACCCGGACAATCGACGCCGTGACCGGGCGCACCGTGTCGATATAATTTTTGACCTGGACGGTCAGGGACTTGATGGTATAGGCGGCGCCAGCAGCGGTGAATATGTCCTCGTCCAGGCTGAGATGGGTCGCGCTGTCAACGGCCGTCACGACCGCGGTTGCCCCCGTGTCGTCATTGACCGCAACGTCCCCGATCCGGACGGGATTGGTCCCCGTGAAATTCGCCGCCGAGTTAACCAGTTTCCTTTCTGAGACGCTTGTCGTGCTGCCCGTGCGGGCGTGGGACGAGGGGATCTCGCTGCCCGTGCCCATATCCGCCAGGATGACGATGTCTACTGTTCCCAGGCCCTGCCCCTCGGGGAAACACCAGGCCTTGGCCACATAGTTGACCGAGAGCGCCCACTGCTCGTAGTCGTTTTTGTTCCCACCGGCGGGAGGCCGACGGATGTGGTTGAGGAGCCGCGCCAGGAGCGCCGCGTCCGTTTCGCCAGCTGTCCTGGGGAGTCCCCGGACCCAGGCATGGTGTTCCAACTGCTCGGTATCGGCCGTGTCGGGAAAGATCTGCGCCGAGATCCAGTCCTGGTACTTATAGATCCCCCAAAGGGCCGAGGCCAAGCAGGCCGCCCGGATGAAGATCAGGCTCCCCTGGGAGGTGTCTGCCTCGGGAAACTGGTTTCGCCAATCGGTCAGGATCGCATCGAGGAGCTCGTCAAAGCTCTTTTGAAAGGTCGTCACTACACCACCTCCACGAATCTCGTGAACGAGACGACGTCGCCGTCGGCCTTGGTCGCCTCGACGATGATCTTCAGGCGATGGGGATCCTGCAGCTTGTCCCGCTCAGTGAAGTACTCGAACTTTCGGACCCGTCCCGTATCGATCAGCCAGGCCAGGGCTTCCTGGCAGTATTCGACGGCCAGGGCCTCGGTACGGGGTGTATTCTTGGCCCGTTGCAGCAGGTGGAGCCGGGACCCGAAGTCCGGGTTCTGGAAGAATGACCCCTTGCGGACCGTGAGGCTCAGGTAGATGTTATTGGCCAGATTTCCGCCCGTGGCCTGCTCAAAGGTCATATCCGCGATCCCTGCCCGGTTGTCGATCGTCAGAGAAAAATCCATCTCAGCCCGCCTTTGTGATCGTGGTCGCCACGTCGCCGATGGCCAGGCTCTGGTCCGGGACCGGGCTGCCATTGTGGGTGTGGCCGGTCAGCCAGGCGATCAGCCGTTCGTCGATGAGGGCACGCATGGTGCCCTCGCTCCCGCCCAACTGTATGGAAGAGCCATTGACCGTGACCGCAGGACTGGTCACCTCGCACGCGGTGGATGCGGTGACCTTGGCCGCTTTCGTGGTCAGAGTGACCTCATTCCCGCCGATGATTTCAATCTTCCTGCTCCGTTTCAGGTGGACCTTGTCGCCCTCGTCGGTGTAGATGGCCGCCTCTCCGTCTTCCAGAGAGATCCGGTAGCGGCGGTCGTCCGAAGCGATCATGATGAAATGGTTCCCCTCGCGGATGACGATTGCCTCGGCGCCGGCCAGAGGGCGGGAGGTGAACCCATAATGCTGGAAGTACTCCCGGTCGGCGATCGTTTCGCCCGAACGGCCGGATGCCGTGAACCGCTTGATCGCGCCCTCGATTACCCGTTGAATTATGCCCCGGATCACCTTATATTCTCTCCATGCGTCACACGCTTTGGATTGCCGTCATTCTCGTTATCGCCATTGGCCAGGCCTGGGCAGGCCCCTATCCGCCCCGGAGCCACCAGCTTCCCGGAGAACCAGGCCCGTGCTACGAGCAGGGGCTTAATTTCAGGACTGTTCCGCACGATAGGCCATCTTCCCTTACCCTGGAAGCCCGCCGCGTGAAGAGGACCAAGGACATGACCATGTCCTATGATCTCGGCCGGGAGGTGATCGTGATCAAGGCGGAAAGCTTCGGCGCCCGCCGCTTCCTGGACGAAGTCAAGAAGGGCCGATGCTCCGCCCGGGAGACCGTCCTGCTCAAGCCAGAGCGAAGGAGCCCTTTCAACACGCGTTTCACTGCCGTCAATCTTCCTGGTCATTGAACCATCCCCGG
>CAYOGU010000101.1:0-11048 GCA_964403345.1 uncultured Syntrophus sp.
GGGGGGATATTCCTTTCCCGCGAGATGACCCGCGAGATCGCCACCGCGGCCAAGGAGTCCTTCGGCCAGATCGCGACGAGCAACCCCGTTCTCGTCGGGCTGATCCTGGCCGTCATCGGCGTGAGCCCGGAACGCATGGACGCGGCTGCCGGGCCCGGCCGCGGGGCCTATCTCCGCAAGGGTTTCGAGTTTGCCGAAAGGTGGGCGCTGGCCGGGAAGGTCTCCCTTGCGGCCCGGGCCGGCGCGCACCGCAAGTTCGACGGGAACCAGGCCTTGGCCCTCGGCGCGATCTTGGGCGGCTGCCAGTTCATGGCAGGCTATCCCATGACGCCCGCCACATCGATCCTGCACTACTTCTCCTCGGCCGCATCCAGTATTCCCGTCCATTTCGAGCAGGCCGAGGACGAGATTTCGGCGATCAACATGGCCCTGGGGGCCTCCTATGCCGGGGTGAGGGCGATGGTCGCCACCTCAGGAGGCGGCTTCGCGCTCATGCAAGAGGCTGTCTCCCTGGCGGGGATGACCGAAACGCCGATCGTGGTCGCCTTGTCCCAGCGTCCCGGCCCGGCCACGGGGCTCCCCACGCGGACCGAGCAGGGGGACCTCGGCTTCGTCCTTCACGCCGGCCACGGACAATTTCCCCGGGTCGTCTTCGCTCCCGGAGGGATCGGGGAGATGATCGCCCTGACCCGTCGGGCCTTCGAGATTGCCGACCGTTTCCAGATCCCAGTCTTCGTCCTGACGGACCAGTATTTCGCCGATTCGGTTCAGGTCCACGAGGAGACGATCCTCCTGGAGGTTTCCCGCCGTGCCTATCCCGAATTCGACGCCACCTACAAACGCTACCGCCTGACCGGGGACGGGATTTCGCCCCTCACCTGCCCTGGGCTTTCCGACGCCCTGGTCAAGCTTGATTCGGACGAACACGACGAAGAGGGGAAGATCACCGAGGAGAGGTCCATGCGGATCCGGATGATGGACAAGAGGCTCTCTAAACGCGTCCTGATCGAGAAGGAATCAGTGGCGCCCACCTACTCCGGTGATCGGTCGGCCGGGACGGTGGTTCTCTCGTGGGGCTCTACAAAAGAGATCGTCTTGGAAGCCGCCGAGAAGCTCACGGCCGAGGGAAGCCCCACGGCCGTCCTCCACTTCGGCCAGGTCTTCCCCCTGACGCCGGGGATGATCGCCCCTTACGGCCTCGGCAAAAGGCGTCTGATCTGCGTGGAGAACAACGCCGAAGGGTCCTTTGCGGCCCTCCTGAAGACCGAACTCGGGCTGTCCGTGGGGCATCGGATCCTCAAGTACGACGGGGACTGTTTCACCGTGGAAGAGGTCCTTTCGCGGTTGAAGGCCCTTCCGACGGGAAAGGAGTGAGACCGTGGAAAGAAAAGTCGAAACCGCATGGTGTCCGGGCTGCGGCAACTTCGCGATCCGGGACTGCCTGGAAAAAGCCTTTGCGGAACTCCCTGTCCCTGCGAACAGGATCGTCGTGACCTCGGGGATCGGGCAGGCAGCCAAGATGCCCCACTATCTGGAGGTCAACTACTTCAACGGCCTCCACGGCCGGTCGATCCCGCTGGCCACGGGAATCAAGCTGGCCAGGCCGGACCTGACCGTGATCGCCTATTCCGGAGACGGCTGCATGTACGGCGAGGGGGGAAACCACTTCCTACACGCGATCCGCCGGCGTCTGGACATCACGATCCTCGTCTCCGACAACCAGGTCTATGCTTTGACCAAGGGGCAGAGCTCCCCCACGACAGACCCTGGAGTGGTCAACGACCTTTCCCCCCAGGGGAGCCAGAGCATTCCCCTCAATCCGCTTGCCCTGGCCATCACGCTGGGCGCCCCTTTCGTGGCCCGGGGCTTTGCCGGCGACAAGGAGCACCTGACGGAACTGATCAAGGAGGCGATCCTCTTCAAGGGGACGGCGTTGGTGGACATCCTGCAGCCCTGCGTCAGTTTCAACAAGGTTAATACCTATGCCTGGTACCGCGAGCGGGTCTCCAAACTGGAGGCTCCGCTCGCCGATCGACACGAGGCCCTCAAGACTGCGGAGCTCTGGGGCGAAAAGATTCCGATCGGCGTCATCTACCGGGACGACGGGGCGTCCTGCCGGGAGGTCAAGGAGATCTTCCGCAGGGAGGCTCCGCCGGATCAGATCGCCTGCCAGGCCGACATGACCTGCGTCATGATGAGATGAGGACAGAAACCATGGAAGATTCGAAGAACCTCCGCGCCGTGATTACCGTTGTCGGGGTCGACCGGGTCGGGATCATCGCCCGGATCACCGCCAAACTCGCCGAGCGGGGTATCAACATCCTCGACATTACCCAGACGATCATGGGCGATATCTTTACGATGAGCATGATCGTCGATCTGGCCGGGGCCGAAAGTCCCTTCGTGGAAATCCGGGACGAGCTCACAACCCTCGGCCAGGAGATGGGGATGGAGATCCATACCCAACGGGAGGACGTCTTCAGGTACATGCACCGGATATGAACTCCCTGAGAGGAGGATCCCTTCACAGACCGTAAGGCAAGGGGGCAAACCATGAACTATTCGCCGCAGGAGATCATCGAGACAATCCAGATGGTCCGGACGGAGCACCTGGACATCCGCACCGTGACGATGGGGATCTCCCTGCTGGACTGCGCGGCCGAGGATACGGAGACCCTGTGCGGACGGATCTACGAGAAGATCCTGGCCCGGGCGGGGCGGCTTGTGCCGGTCTGCGAGACCATCGAAAAGGAGTTGGGGATCCCGATCGTCCACAAGCGGATCGCCGTGACGCCGATCGCGCTGCTGGCAGCGGGGATTCCGGCGGAGGGTTTCACGGCCGTCGCCCGGACCCTCGATGCGGCGGCCGCGGCGGCCGGCGTCAATTTCATCGGCGGCTTCTCGGTCCTGGTGCACAAAGGCTTCACCCGAGGCGACGGCGACCTGATCAACGCCCTCCCGGAGGCTCTGGCCGGGACCGAGCGGCTCTGTGCCTCGGTGAACCTGGCGACGAGCAAGGCGGGGATCAACATGGACGCCGTGGCGATGATGGGCCGGGTCATCCGCCGGACGGCCGAGCTGACGGCGCATCAGGGGAGTGTCGGCTGTGCAAAGCTGGTCGTCTTCTGCAACGTTCCGGAGGACAATCCCTTCATGGCGGGAGCTTTCCACGGGATCGGCGAACCCGAGACGGTGATCAACGTCGGGGTCAGCGGCCCGGGTGTCGTCCTCAACGCCGTCCAGAGATGCCCGTCGGCGGACTTCGGGGAGCTGGCCGAGATCATCAAGAAGACGGCCTTCAAAGTCACCCGGATGGGCGAGCTCGTGGGCCGGATGGCCTCCGAGAGGCTTGCGACGCGCTTCGGGATCGTGGACCTCTCACTGGCGCCGACGCCCGCCGTGGGCGACAGCGTCGCGGCGATCCTCGAGGAGATGGGGATCCAGACCTGCGGGGCGCCCGGGACAACGGCGGCCCTGGCTCTCCTTAACGATGCGGTCAAGAAGGGAGGGGCCATGGCCTCCTCGTCGGTGGGGGGATTGAGCGGAGCCTTCATCCCCGTGAGCGAGGACGCCCAGATGATTGCCGCGGTCGAGGCCGGGGCCATGTCGCTGGAGAAGCTCGAGGCGATGACCTGCGTCTGTTCCGTGGGGATCGACATGGTCGCCGTACCCGGCGACACGCCTGCCGAGACGCTTTCTGCGCTCATCGCCGACGAGATGGCCGTCGGAATGATCAACCGGAAAACGACCGCCGTCCGGATCATTCCCGCCATCGGCAAGAAGGCCGGCCAGAGGGTGGAATTCGGCGGGCTTCTGGGGACCGCGCCGGTCATGGCGATCAGCCGACTGGACTCGTCGCGCTTCGTCGGCCGCGGCGGCCAGATTCCCCCGCCCATCGCAAGCCTGACGAACTGAAGGCCTCAGCGGTCCAGTTCCTTCCGGAGCGCGAGCCCGATCTTCTCCAGGACATAGGGCTTGCGGACAAAGGCTCCGGCACCCATCTCCTGGGCCTTCCGGACGCGGTCCGTTTCCGAAAAGCCGCTGACCATGATGGCCTTCTGCCGGGGGTGGATTTCCAGGACCCTCCGGAAGGTCTCCAGACCGTCGATTCCGGGTTCCATGATCATGTCCAGGACGATCAGATCCGCTTTGTTGCGCCTGAGGTAATCGACCGCCTCCTCCCCGCTGGAAACCGCGTCGGCTTTGTACCCGAGCCTCTCCAGCATCTGGAGGGCGAGTTCCCGCTGTTCCTCCACGTCGTCGACGACCAGGATCGTTTCGCCTTTCCCCAGGTAGGTGTCCAGGACGGCGCTTTTCCCCTTCTTTTTGACCTCTTCCCGGCATACCGGAAGATAGAGGGTGAATGTGCTCCCCTTGCCCTCCTCGCTCTGGACATCGATATAGCCGTTGTGATCCTTCACAGTGCCCCAAACGACGGCCAGACCAAGCCCGGTGCCGCTGCGCCCCATGACCTTCCTGGTGTAGAAGGGTTCGAAGATCTTCCCCAGATCCTTGTCGGGGATTCCCTTGCCCGTATCGGAGACGGTGAGGATGGCATATTCCCCTTCCTGCATGGTGTCGTATCCCTGGATGGGAATGTCCAGATAGCGGTTCTCAGTCCGGATCACGATCTCCCCACTGCCGGGGATGGCTTCGGCGGCGTTGGAAACGAGGTTCGCGAGGGACTTGCTCAGATGGACCGGAGACCCCTTGATGTTCAGAAGCCCCTCCGTCAGGTCGAGGCAGACCTTCACGTCGCGGTGTTCGGAGATGAGCTTCTCGAATTCCGGCGTCCTGGTGTAATCGGAGACGATGCTGTTCAGATCGACCACTTCTGAAACGGCTACCCCTCTCCGGGCCAGGGTGAGCAGATCCTGGATAATCGCAGCGCCCCTCAAGCCGGCTTTCAGAATGTGATTGGCATAGCGCCTCAGGGGGCTGTCTTTCGGGAGTTTTTCCCCGAGCAGTTCGGAATAGCCGACCAATGCCCCCAGGATGTTGTTCAGGTCGTGGGCCACGCCACCGGCCAGCCGGCCGAGTCCCTCCATCTTTTCGGAACGGTTCAGCCGTTCCTCCAACCGTTTGCGTTCCGTATGGTCCCGGACGCATTCGATGGCCGCGATGATCTGACCTTTGGAATCGCGCAGGACCGATGCGGTTGCGGAGATGTGGCTCTCGCCGCCTGGCAGGCCGGGCGCAAAGGCCTCGCCGAACAGGATGTCTCCCGCACTATGTACAGACGTGTACTTTTTCTCCACCTCGTTGTCCGGATGGAGGGCGTAATCGATGAGGATGGGCCTTCTCTCCCCATAGAAGGGAATGGCGTATTCATGGTTGCCCTTGCCGATCATGTTCTCGTGCCGGACGCCCGTCATGGCCTCCATGGCCCGGTTCCAGGCGATCACCTTTCCCTCGTGATCGACCACCAGCGTGGCATCGGGGAGAAACTCAATGATGTCTTCCAGTTTTCTCCTGGATTCGACCAATTCCTCCTCGGCCCGTTTTCGCTCGATCAGCCGCAGCATTTCCTGCATCAGAAGCGTCAGCAGATGGACATCCGTTTCGGCATACTCTTCCTCCTTGTTGCCGACGCCCGCCACGATCACGATCCGGCTCCCGGCGAAGATCGGGACGTTCATGTGCCGCAGGATCCGGACATGGCCGTCCGGATAACCTTTCTTCAGGGAACTCGGCGAGGGGTAGTCATTGGTGATGATAGGCCTCCGCTGTCGAGCCGCTTCTCCCCAGAGCCCGGTGTCAGCGAGGCGGTAATGAATGGGCTTGTCGGCGATAGCGCACTCGGCCATGGCGGATTTCGACCATGAGTTCATCGTCAGGACGCTTTCGTCCTCGTTGAGAAAGGCCAGATAGCCTATCTTGCTTTGGGTCAGCCTGACGGCCTCCTCAAGGCAGAAGTCGGTGATTTCCTGGAGGGTGGCCTCTGTCATTTGGCCGAGTTGGAGCAGAACCTGGGTCCGTTGAGAGACCGACTGCAGAGCAGCTTCCGCATGCTTCCGATCGGTGATGTCCTGGATGACGCCGAACACCACCTGCCGTTGGCGGTCGTACTCGGCGACGGAGTGGATGTCCACGATCTTTCCCGTATCGTGGCGTCGGATTTTGAATTCCACGTCGTAGGGGCGGTTCCCCTCGATCAGGTCTCTCAGGGCCCTGTCCAGCACCTCCCGATACTCCGGAAGGACCATCTTCTGGACTTCCGGGATCGTCCATTCCCGGTCGGCAAGGCCGTATATCCTGCGCGCCCCAGCCGAGGAAAGGACCTTCTTGGAGGTCATGTCGAATTCCCAGTGGCCGAAACCGGAAATGATCTCGGCCCGGGAGAGCCGGTCCCTGTGGATGCCGAGAGCCTCTTCCGCCTGTTTTCGGGCGGTGATCTCGGTAATCATCCCGCACAGGCCTCGGATCGCACCATCGTCGCCGCGGAGAGGGAACTTGATGGAAATGAAGTGCCGCATCCCGGTGGCATCCCTGAGGACCTCCTCCTTTTCCAGCATTTTCCCCGAATCCAGGACCGCCAGGTCATTCCGGCGGAATTGCTCGCCGATCGGTCCTGGAAAGAGTTCCAGGTCCGTCTTTCCCAGGGCGATCCGGCGGTCGATCCCCGTCACCTCTTCCCATTTCCGGTTCATCCGTTCGTAGCGTCCTTCACAGTCCTTGATGCAGATGATGGCGCCACTGTGCTCGATCAGCCCGGACAGAAACAGGCAGTTCTTGTTGGCTTCCTCTTCGGCCCGCTTGCGGGTGGTGATATCCGTGACAATCGCCTCCAGGGCCGCGGGACTCCCCGCCTCGTTCCGAATCAGGATGTTGAGTTGATGGAGCCAGCGGGTGTTGCCCTCACGGTCCACGATCAGGTATTCGTAGGAGGGATCCACACGGCCGTTCAGAAGGTCTTCCCACTTCTCGTTCAGATAGGAGGCGAAGGACGGGTGAATGACCTTCTGGATGAACAACGGCTGGTTGAGGATCTCCTCCGGGGGATATCCCGTGACCCGCAGGGCCCCCGGGCTGACGTATTCATAACGTCCCTCCGGGAGAGATATGTGGAAGATCATGGTCGGCGAATGGTCCAACAGTCGTCGGTGTCCTTCACCGGTCTTTTTGAGGGCGGTGTTCTCGCTCTCGAGGGCAGCGATTTGGTTCCGAAGGGAGGCTAGTTCGGCGAAGAGCGAGTCTCGGGTTTCTTCCATGTGAGGGGCTCCTGTGCAGATGGACCATCCATGTCCAGGGCGCGACCGGTACAGGGAGTCGAAAGCCGCTTGGGATGGCACGTGGAGTCTGACAGGCAGACCCATGCCCCGTCCTGGCAATGGGGGCGATCGGCCCCGTAGGGACAGACGCCTCACTCCCATGATGGCAGGAATTCCGCGATAAATCAACCGGGGATATGGGGCAATGGTGGGAGGGCTCAGCGGTCCAGTTCTTCCCGGACGGCGGCGGCCAGCGTTTCAAGGGTGTAGGGTTTCTTGAGGTACATCCCCGCCCCCAGGCGCTGGGCCTCCTTGACGCGGTCGGTCTCCGAGTAGCCGCTGGCGATGAGGGCCTTCTGGCCGGGATGCGTCTTGAGGATCTTCCGATAGGTGTCCAGCCCGTCCATCCCCGGATCCATGATCATGTCCAGAAGGACCAGGTCGCAGGAATGCTCGCCCAGGAGGGCTAGGGCGTGCTCGCCGCTGGTGGCGACATGCGCCTCGTAACCCAGATAGAGCAGCATCCCCCTGGCCAAATCCCGCTGTTCGGCGATGTCGTCCACGACGAGAACCTTCTCCCCACGGCCCCGTAGGGATTGCAGGTCAATGGTCGCTGTCTCGGCAAAGGCCTCCCGGGACGTCGCCGGCAGGTAGATCGTGAACCGGGTCCCTTGCCCCTGGCTGCTCTCGAGGTTGATGTAACCGCTGTGGTCCTTCACAGTCCCCCATACCACAGCCATTCCCAGCCCCGTGCCGCTACGCCCCATCACCTTCTTGGTGTAGAAGGGTTCGAAGATCTTCTCCCGCTCCTCCGGCGCGATGCCCACCCCCGTGTCCGCGATGCTCAGCACCACGTAATCTCCTTCCCGGATCTCGTCGTATCCTGCGATGGGGCGATCGACGTAGACGTTTCCCGTGGTGATGGAGATGCTTCCCCCGGCCGGCATCGCCTCGGCGGCGTTCGTCACCAGGTTCATCACCGTTTTGACCAGGTGGACGGGCGAGCCCGAGACGTTCAGCAGATCGGGGGAGAGCCGGGTTTCCACCTTAGCGTGGGGGTAGTGGGTCCGCAGCTTTTCGTATTCCGGACTTTTGAGGTACTCCTCGACGATGCGGTTGAGGTTGACGATCCGGTTTGCAGAAACCCCGCGGCGGGCCAGGGTGAGAAGGTCCTGGACGATGGCGGCCGCCTTGAGGCCGCTCTCCTTGATCGTCTGGATGGGGCTTCTCAGGGCCGTTTGTTCCGGCGGGAGCTGCATGAGAAGCAGGTCGGGATAGCCAACGATCCCCGAGAGGATGTTGTTGAGGTCGTGGGCCACACCTCCTGCCAGCGTCCCCAGGGCTTCCATCTTCTCGGCTCGCTTGATCTTCAGTTCGAGCTGCCGCTGGGCCTCCTGCGACCGCTTGATTTCCGTGATGTCGCGGACCGTGGTCAGGAGGGAAACCTTTCCGCCGACGACGATCTGGAAGGAATAGACTTCCACCTCCATGCAGGAGCCGTCGATCCGGAGGTCCCGGAGCTGGTAGAACCGGTTATCGACCTCTGGCCAACTCTGGCGCCTTCCCGACAGGAGACGGCGGTCCTCCGGGTGGACGACGTTGATCACGTCCATCCCGAGGACCTGCTCCTTGTGGGTGTAGCCGTGGAGCTTCAGCCAGGCCGGGTTGACGTCGACGATCTTTCCGTCCGTGGTCAGGCTCATGGCATCCAGCGAATCCTCGAAGAGGGTCCGGTACTTCTGCTCGGAACGGATGAGCCGGTCGATGAGCTGGTCCCGCTCGCGGGCCGTCGTCTCGTACTCCTCGATCAGGTCCCGGACCAGCCAGCGGGTGAGGCGGTTGTTCAGCCCCTGGACCAAGCGCCTGTACAGGGGCGCCGGGTCCCAGGTGAGCCGAAAGACGCAGCGGTCATGGCCGTCCATGACGCACTCGGTCTCCTGGGCCGTCACGTTTGCCACCCCGGTCATGCGGGCGATTTCGGTATAGATCCCGAGGTTCCAGTGGCAGACGTTCTTGGTCACCCGGAAGCCCGGCCGGTACTTCAACTGGAAGCTCATGGCCCTGTCCGTCAATTCGATCAGCGTGACATCCTTGGTCTTGTTGAAACGGGCATTGATCCGGGCCACCTGCCTGGCCGTGTTGCCGGGTCCCATGAGTTTGGCTGCGAAGAGCATCCGTTGGGAGAGGCTCTCGCGGACGGCACCGATCCCCACCTCGATGAGCGGGTTCGGGGTCGGGACGACCCGGTAGATGTTCTCGAACATGGCCAAGGAGAACTCGTTGGACACCCAGCAGGCCGGATCGGTCAGGTGGCTCTCCTGGACCAGGTGGACGACCGACGGGTCGAACTTGTCCCGGATGCGGAACCGCGGGCTGTCCGTCAATCCTTCGAGGAGGCTTCGGACCCCATCTTCCCCATAGTGATTGCGGATATAGGCGATCATTCCCTTGAAGTTCTGGCAGCAGATGTCCCGGTCCATGACGTCATTCATGACGCATTTCTCCTGGTCCGCAGGCCGTTCTCGACGCCCATCCTGGCGGCGAGTCGCTCGTGCTCCTCGTGGCTGATCCAGGGGACCTGAAGGTAGTGGCAGATCGCTTCGTCGTCCAGGCCGATCCGGCGGGCCTCCCGAACGGTGATCCGGTAGGCGTCGATCTCCGTTTCCCTGTCCACGTAGGATTTGCTCCGGTCGTAGAGGTCGAGTCCCTGCAGATGCTGCTTGACATGGCAGAGCTCGTGAATGATGTCCAGATAGAGGAATTCGTCTGAGGCTTCCCGCAGGTAGGCCATGCCGATGGTGATGGTGGCGTCGTGGTTGTCCACGAACATCACGTGGGGCCTGTCCGTGATGGACACGGCGATTTCGGAGACGACCCGGTCGATTTCCCGCTCGTCGGCGAAGATCTCCCTGAGAACGGGGCAGGCGCGGATGTCCGCAAAGACCTCTTCCATGCGGTACGGCCCCGGCTTCAGAAGGCGGTTGATCCGGAAGGATGGTTTCATGTCACCGCAAGACGACCAGCAATGCCCGCCGGGAGTTCGAGGTGATGCGCGTCATCTTCACCTCGAACCGTTCCCGTCCGTTCTGTGGCAGGATCAGGGAGACCGGAAAATCCCGGACCATTCCCACCCAGGCGTTTTTGAGTTCCCGCCTGAACTCCTCTCGGCAGGACTCGTCCAGAAGCGCTGAGAGATTCGATCCGATCAATTCGCTGCGGGGTTTCCCCGTACAGATCGAGACCCGCTCCGTGGCCTCCTGGATGGTTCCCGACTGATCCACGGCAAAGGCGATCTCCTCCTTGCCGTGGTGCTTGAAGAGTTGATCCCTCTGTGCGCGCATCAATTCGTAAGCCTTGGTGAGGCGCTCATTGGTGTCCTTGAGTTCCCGGTTCATTGCCTCGGTGGATTTCTTCTGCCGGCTGAGCCTCGTGGCGAGGCGAAATGTGATCATGCCGATGCTCAGGGGAAAGACCGCCAGCATCGGCAGGCAGGCCAGAACATGGAGCATGTTGGATTCGATGTGGAAATGCAGACCCGTGAAAGCGGCGGCCAGCGCGGCTCCTGTCAGCTGCATGGCCGTACCCCGGGCGAAAAAGCCGAGTCCCCCGGCGGCGATGTTGTCCATGCCCAGCATGAAGATGACCATGGCGCTCGGCAGGGCATTGAAGGACATCAGGGGGACCCATATCCCTCCGAAGAACGAATCGATGAGGAGGTTCCGTTTTTCGGCCTGGTAGGGACGGGGGTTCCCCTTTGCGGTGAGATAGGCGACGTGGGGCCAGAGGAAACCGTTGAAGATCAGAAAGAGCCAGACGGGCCAGGGAGTCGGCTGCTGG
>CAYOGU010000102.1:0-11000 GCA_964403345.1 uncultured Syntrophus sp.
GCCTCATGGCCACGTCAAAGAAGTTCCGGATGA
This sequence comes from uncultured Syntrophus sp., assembly GCA_964403345.1. GTDB lineage: Bacteria > Desulfobacterota > Syntrophia > Syntrophales > UBA5619 > JAKAFS01. The sequence goes on from CAYOGU010000102.1 coordinate 34, forward strand.
TCGAATCGTTCATCCAGGCCTCTCCGCTGGCAACGGCCCCGCATGATGGACAAACCAGCCGCATCGATTACGCCGCCTCCTCATCCGCATCGTCCTTGGTGTCGTCTTTCAGCAGGGCCTCGACCAGCTTGTCGATCTCGCTGTCCGTACTCTTGATGACCACCGCGTCTCCATCGGCGCCGACCGTCACGGCGATCCGTTTCAGGTCGGCCGCGGGAAGCTGCTGCAGGGCGCCCTTGACGAGCTTCTCGGTCGTCTTGATGAGCAGATCCGCCTGGTCAGGAAAATGCTTCTTGATCAGTTTTATGACCTGGCCGGCGTCGTTCCAGGAAATCTTCCCCTTCTCCTTCATGAACCCGATCTTCACCCCATCGATGATCATCGTGCGGGGCTTTTTGAACAACTCGGGGTTCGCCTCGATGACCGCCTTGAGCTGCGCCTGACGCTCGGCAACCGCCTCAACCTTCCGCTTGATCGCCACGACATGCCGCCGCTTAATGGCCGCGATCTCGTGCTCGGCCACGAGTACGGCCTCGGACAGATCTCTTCGCCATTCAGCATATTCCTTCGTCAGCCTTTCGATATCTCCCAATGTTGCCATCTGGTCCCCCTATGATTTGAAGTGACCGCAGCCGATGCACTTGCCCGGCTCGCGGGATTGTTGTACGATGCAGACAGCCGTGTCGATCCGACTACCCCTCGCCTGACAATGGATTCCATTGTCCAGGTTCCGATCACCCGGGGAGCCTCCTGCGAAGAGTCCGGGCTGTTCGGTTTCGGTTCGACGCGGCTTTTTCATCTTTGGCTTCGCCCATCGGCGCTCACGTTTCGTCATCGGAGCACCCCCTCGATCCAGAGCAGGATCTCCTTCAAGAAGAGCGCAGCAAAGAGTGCCGCGAAAATGAGCGCGCCGACAAGCACCTCCGTCAGGGCGCGGGGCGGATCTTCCTTGAATCCGGCCAGCAAGACCCACCAGGCGCCTACTCTCGCGTATTGCTGGTTCTCGCATGATTTCATCGGTCACCTCCTTTCGTTAGATCGCCATGATCACGCTTTCGGTAACCTTCGGCTCACCCGTCTCATAGGCCATGTTCATCGCCAATGCCGCGTAGTTGTTGACCGTCAAGGGGTAGGCGTGGGAGATGGGCCGGTTTTGCCTGTCCTGGGTCTTCAAGCGGCGGGAAAGGGCCGAAAAAGCGCCCTCCTCGAAGATGTCATCCACTTTGGCGCCGATCCTCTTGAACTTGAGCGCCAGATAATCCTTGATGTTCCCGTTGAGCCCCTTGATCTCCGCCGTCTGGATCCGGCGGATCACCTCGCGCATCTCGATGTGGGACTGCTCGGAGAAGAGGTTCTTCAACTCCACCTGGCCGACCAGGATGATCCCGAGGAGTTTCCGGTATCCGTCCTCCAGCTCGTAGAACCGCTTGAGGTACTTCAAGGTGCTGGTGTGCAGGTCGTGGGCCTCCTCGACGATCAGTACGGCCCGGAATCCCTGCTTCGCTCTCTCCAGGAGCAGCTTGTGGACCTGGCGGGTCTTGTCCTCCAGCCGCAGCTTCGGCCTCTGCTCGGAAAGGTCCATGATGATCGCGTCGCAGATGCTGGCCGCGTTGACCCGGTTCTTGTCGATCATCTGCGGGAAGATCACGATCACATCGCCGTCTTTCTTCAACTGCTCGACCACCCGGCGCCGCATGACGCTCTTGCCCGATCCGACCTCCCCGATCACGGCCAGGAACCCGGCATGGCGCGCCGCGTCCAACATGGCCGCCTCAATGTAGCGATGTTCCTCGCTCATGTAGATGTCCGAATCCTTCTGGATGTCGTCGATGAAGGGATTCCTGAAAATCTTGAAGTGCTTCATCGCTTCCTGACTGATCATTTCCACCTCCTGTGTGGCAATAATTTGTTCCGGGTTCCCCGGCACCATCGCCGGCGTTCTCATCGTGTCCAGCCGATGTTTGGCAGCACCCTCTGGCACCTTATTGCGCAACGCTTTCCCCAATGGCTGCCAGACATCAGCCTCGGTCAATCCTCGGTCGCTCAGCCACCGCATGGCCTTGGGTTCTTTCCCGATCCATGCCTCGATGGCGGCCTTTGCTTCGGGGCTTTCAATCGGCATGTAGCCCCGGTTCAGCATCAGATTGATCGCCGGGCGGGAAAGGCCGACCCCCGCGGCGATCTTCGTCTGACTGATGCCGCAATCAAGCGCCAGCTCCTTGAGCACGATGGGGATGAATTCCATCTTGTAGGCCTTTGCCTCTCTGCTGCTCGCCACGTCATCACCTCCCTTGTCGTTATCCTCCCGCTTGTACCGTCTGTTTTTCCTCCGCGTTCCACGATCCTTCCAATATTGACGCGATCACCTCCTCCGCTTTCTTGATCTCGATCCCGGATCCATAGTGCTCCCGGAGGGTCCGGTTCATCTCCGGGGTGATAACGCCGATCTCGGCGTTCAGCCGCTTCAGGAACTCGACAAATGGGATCCTCCGATCGGCGATCCCCCGTGATACTTCCGCTGCGCTGGAGATCAACGGCCTGTTCTCTGGCATATCCTCGGCCGGCTTGATCTCCAGGGGCGTCCCGAGACGCTCGATGAACTCGACGTTTCCCACTTTCTCAGCCTGATGGCCGAAGACGGTCAGCGGCGATTCCTGCCCAACCGGGGGCGCCTCGGCCCTGCGGTGGTCACCCGTACCCTTCCAGGTGAGCCTCCACGTCTCGCCGATCGCCTCCATCTCCTTCATGGACCGCTGCGTCTCGGTATGCTTATGGGCCTTGTATTCCCCGTAGCGCACCCCCACCATCGGCCGGCCGTATTGATCACTTGGTATCGGCTGGCAGAGCCAGACATAGCCGTTGAAATGGACCTCCACGGCCGGACGCTCGTAGGGATGCCGAACCACGCTGACCCCCTGATGGGCGGCCTGCGGATCTGGCACCTGGTAGGTCATGCCGTCCACGCTGATCAGGCAGGCCCCGCTGGCCTTCCGGGTGATCGTCGGCTCCTTGATCAGCAGCCGGAAGTACTCCTCCTCCGGACATAGCCGGAGCTGCTCCGCCGTGATGTAGGACCACAGGACCGATCGTGGGGCGACGCCGCGCATCAGCTTGAGGGCGTTCTCGGCGATGCACCAATCCAGCGCCCATCGATTCAGCTCGTCCAGATCCGCCGGCCGCTGGAGCTTCAGCCGCCCCTCGAAGCGGTTGATATGGTGCATCATCCCCTCGATGGCTCCCTTTGCCCGGGGGTTGCCCGGCAGGTGCGTTTCCAGCTTGATCCGGAGGGCATCGAACAGGGCCTGGTTCGCTTTGGCTGTGGCGATGGAGCCCCTGTCCGTGACCAGGATGAAGGGCACCCCATGGAAGCGGAATTTCCCGAGCTTCGTCGCCGATTGTCCGTTCCAGGTCTGCTTGATCAATTCGTCCTTGGGCCGCATCGCCTCGAAAAGGAACTGCGAGCCGTCGGCCGCCCGCTCGCCGGTGGCGTAAAAGTACCGGAAGTAAAAGGCCCCGCTGCAGTGGTCCACGACGGCGTAGCGTAGAAGCTCTTTTTTGATACTCTTGGCCGTCTTGACGATCTTGTTCTTGTAAAGGGTCAGGTCCTCGTCGCGTTCCCCGAGGCCCTTTGCATCCAGGAAGTACTGGAGACAGTTGGTCACGTCGAACTGCCAGACGTGGTTGGGGTGATCCGAGAGGAGCGTCACGTGGGGAGTAGGGCGAAGGAGGTCCTTGGCCGATACTTGCTCCTGGCGCATCCGGGAAAGGAACCGGGCTGTCGATACGCCGATCTCCCTTCCCGAGTCCTCCAGGATCTCCACGGCATCGCAGGCCGGAATGGTTATCTGCTTTGATGTCCGCCTGGAGATCAACTGCAGCGCCGCCGCCTCCCTGACAAGATCTTTGCTGGCTTTCGATTCACCCTTGTCGGTTCGTTCCCTGCGGAGGCGCTGTCCTCGCTTGACTGCCCATCGGCTGACCGTCGCCGGCGTCACCCCGTAATGCGCGGCCAGGTCTCGGATCTTGCGTGACGCCTCGGCGCCCGCCAGTCCCCTCATGCTCTCCGCAACGTGATTCAGTATCGATTCCGAGACTGCCATGTCAGTTGTCCTTTTCAGGTCCCGTTCCCTTCTTCGCGGTCTTGTTGGCCACCCTCTGAGCCCGTTTCTCCTTCAGCTTTTTTCCAATTCCCTGGCCCACGAAGGTCGGGAGATTATCGGCGAGCGTCTCTTCCGGGATCAGTGCGAGCTCGTCATCCCTTATTTCCCAAGGGACGGCCTCGGCATCCCGATAGGCCTCTTCGAGCTTCATGCGCTCTTCCAGGCAGGCCTTGCTCATGAAGATCAACAGATAGTAGTAGCTGCGTAGGGCGATCTCCGGGGCCTCGTTGGGTTTGATCTTTTTATGGATGTCCGAAAGCCACTGCAGGAAGTCATTCTGGACCTGGGAGAGGAGATTGACGGCGTCCTGCTCCTCGTCGGTCAGGTCCGTCTTGGGGACCGTCCGTTCGAGCCGCTTGATTTCCCGCTCAAGCTGGTTGATGACCTTCTCTTTGGCGGCAGTGACTTTTTTCGCCGCGCTGAGGTTGGCCTCCAACTCTTCCTTTTCCTGTTTGTGGGAGGTTTCGAGGTTCTCCAGGAGGGCCTGGATATCGTCCCGGTGTTCGGCATCGAGGGGGATGGTTTCGCCGTTGAAGACGATGGCATTGTCGGAAATTATGGAGGTGCCCTCCGAAATTGATTCCGCCAAGTATTTGATTTTACTAACCGGCACTCCTGAAAATTGGAGGAATGCCTCCAAAAATTCTGTTTTGAACAGTTTCAAATCAGCAAGCTGCTCATCGACCCATCGCCTGTTTACGCCGACATGTTCGCAGAACTTTTCCCACGTCATGCCGAACCGGCCGCGGTACTCCTTCGAATCCTTGACCTGCTTCAGCATCAGTAACCCAAAAAAATTCGACTGCGTCTTTTGAAAGTGTGTCGCCTTGATCTTCCCAGCCATCTCGTAGATGGCAGCGATTGCCTCTTCCTTTTCCTGCTGCACCGCCTCCGCGTTCCTCTCAATGTTCCGCTTTTCGATCTCTCTGGATTCTGCCGCTTTCGAGTAGTTTTTGACCAACTTGTCCGCTTCACTGCTCATCGTTTCCTCCCGTCAGTTCTGATAGTTCTCGCTCTGCCCGTTCGATCTTTGCCTCTACCTGGGTCTTGCGTCTGGCCCAAACAACGGCCAGCCGCATGCCCAGGACATACCCTTCACCGATCCGTTCGACCCACCTCAGATCCTCCATCGTTCCGATCTGCCTGAAGACCATGTCCGTGGAGAGCCCCGTCAACCTGGTCAACTCCGAAACACTCAAAGGCTCCTTCGCGTCCTGCATTACCCCGAGTATCCGATCCGCCGTCATCAGCACTTCAATCTTCCTGCAACTCGTCGCTGCCATGAGCCCCCTCCTTATCGTTTGATCCCCCTGAATTCCTTTTTCAGCCGCTGCATCTCCGCGATCGCATCATCGAGCTTGCCGATGGCCAGCTTCCGCACCTCCTCCCCGGAGATCACCCTGGCGTCCTCCGCTTTGGCGAAGTTGGAGATAATCGCTAATGATCCGGTGATGTGCTGGATGGCGTAGATCAGGGCCGCCGGCATTGGGTATTGCGTTGGCTTGGAGAGGTAGTGGTTGAACATGTGGATCGACAGGCGCCACTCGCTGTCCGTGGCACCGAAGTAATCGTTGATGGCATCGACCATTTCTTCTCGGCTCATTCCCGAGGCGCGGTGGTCGCTTTTGGCCATTGCGGCCACCTCGATGCATGCCTCCTCGAAGCTGTCTATACGCCCCTGCGTTTCCGGCGCGTTGAGCAGCTTGACCCGTAACTCCTCGTACTGCTGGATCGGCGCGTCGAAATCCAGGGCCGCCTGGTTCGTATCTATTTTTTTCCGCTTTTTAGACATTGACTTATCCTCTCGAAAGGCTTAAAAAGTAACCGTTAGAAGGCACTTTTCAGCGGCTTACGCAGCCCGCTCCACCTTGGATGTAGACCGCTTCGGCGGCTTCAGATAGTACTCGGGGAACACCTGGCGGTGATCCTTGCCGATCTTGGAAGAGATGGTCTTCATGATCCGGTCCGAGACGATGACCCGGTGGATCACCTTCGAGACGGTCATCTCCGATACCTTCAGCTCATCGGCGATGGCTCGTTGAGTGATCTCCATTTTCTTGAGCGCGTCTTGTATCTTGGTGGGGGTCATGCGGTTACTCCTGACAAAAATTGATTGATGGCGTTGACGTGAACGATCTTGAAATCCGCAAGGAGATCCTTCAAAAGCTCTGTGATATTGATAGGGAGCATGGGCCTGGCGCTGGATTCTCGGCTGAGGAGCTTTCCAAAAGCATCCCTGCTGCAATTGCCGATATCAATTTTCATATTCGAGACCTGTGTGATCGTCGGTACATTAGGAACATCACCAGATTTGTGGTGTGCATTAGGCCTGAAGGTCGAGATTATCTGATGGAACTCTGTAGCCCCTCTGTTGCTGTTGAGCCGGTCCAACAAAAGATCGAAATCAGTGGCGGTTCCGTTGGGCAAATCAACCAGGGCCATGTAATTAACAATCCTTCCCTTTTTTGGAATCAACTGGCTGAGGTGATTGAAAAGAATCCTGACATTGAGCCTGAGAAGAAGAAGGAGTGGTGCAAAACGATCTGGGAAATAAGCAAACATCCGGTTCTGACCGAAGCAGTGAAGACACTTCTTTCTCGGTGTCTATAGTGCTTTTATCTATTAATCTTTGTGTTTCCTCGTCCACGCTGAGGCAGACGAGATAGGAAACCATATAGGTCAGGTTCATGAGCAACAGGTGTACGGCTTTTATGGCATCATCTATCGGAACGTTCTTATATGGCGTGCGCTGGGATGCCTCTGACTGGTCTCTCATGGGTTCCTTGCCGGAAGGGAGAGCTAGGGGGGGCGGGATAGGACATCTTGGATCGTCTGCTACCATGGCTTCCTCCTTGGGTGATGAGGGTTCGATGTCTATTTTTTGAGTCCGTTTAGCTAACGGTTATAGGGATAGAGAAAATATTCTCTATTGTCAAGAGAAATTTATATCTACGGGAATGTTTATGACACCAGGGGATCGGATCAGGAAAATCCGGAAGGATTTAAAGTTAACTCAGGCTAAGTTTGGTGATAATCTTGGTTTTGCTTGGTATAAAGTTAAGGACCTCGAATCAGGAAAAATAAAAGTATCGCCAGAAATAGCGAAATCAATAGAGACATCCTTCTCTTATAGGCTAGAGTGGATTTTAACTGGCGAAGGTCCTGAAACGAAAGAACAAGCTGAAGCGGTTCGCCAAGAACAAATACTCGAAATGATCTACCGCAAGCTTCCCGAAAGGAAAAAGGATAGTGATGCTCCTGCCAATGAAACATTCTCAGAGCCACCGCGGCACCCTGCCGCCGCATTAATGCCATCGCCTGACTCAGGTCCACCTGGCGTGGATCCCGCCGTTCAGGCAATGGCCGACATCAAGGAAATCTTCGACTCAAGAGATCCCATCCTGGTCCCCGCCATCCAGGCCAACCTGAACGCCTTCAAGCGGGCGCTGCAGCGCGAGAAGCAGTTCAATCAGGTTCTCCAGGAAAACAAGGAAATAAAGGCATTGCTAGATTCATTGAAGGCCCAATTTCTCGAACTGAGCAAGGAAGTCAATCGACTGAAAGCTACCTATGAGGCCCCCAATGGAGGAGACGGACGTCTCACCAATTCAGAAAAGCAGGCAATGTGATCTATCTGGTAATGATCAGACTCGTCCTGTCGAATCTTTATGGGAGTGTATTCTATGGGAAAAGCCTGATCTCCGTTATTAGCTGCTGAACTCAACTTCTCAGGAGGTTCGCATGAAAAAGGTTTTTATGTGGATCGGGATCATTGTCGGCGGCATCTTTATTTTTGGAGTTTTGGCAGGGATTGTCATTCCGAATTATGAAGCATATCAACGGCGTGACGAGGGTGGCGAAAATAAAACCCAGGTAACGGTTGCGAAGATCCCAGTGGTGACAGAGGCTGAGTACATAGCTTCAGCAAAGCAGGTGATTAGGATAGATGATTCCAAAAAGGGAATTTACTATAAAGAATTTTTGAAAAATCCAAATAAATTTACCGGTGTTAGATTGAACATTCTCGGCAAGATCATGACCATAGAAGAAAGCGGTGGAAAGACTTTTATCCAAATGTATATCTCAAACGATTTCGACTCGATTGTTGTTTATTATAACGGGAATACGTCATTTTATAAGGATGACATGATCAGAGTATACGGGGATGGAGCTGGAACTATTGATGGACGTAATAGGATGGGAGCTTCCATGACTTGGCCCGTAATTCAGGCAAAATATCTTAAGAAGTTCAAGCCTTCAATAGAGTGATAGGGAGTGTTGAACGCCAATAGACAAGAATCTACCCGATGAGATAGACGAGTGTTTAGGAGGGATATGGTTTATAAAAAAGTCCTTCCCATCCTTTTGCTAACCCTGATCTTTGTTGGAGCACCCCCCGCGGAAACGGCATTTGCAAGAGGCAGTGGCGGTGGATACCGAAGCAGCCATATATCCCATAGCTCTCATTCAACTCATAATAGATCGATCTCAACAAGCACTTCCCGTTCATCTCCCTCATCAAAAATATCCACTCATCGATCCACCTATGCAGCGGCCATACCTCGTGACAGTCCTGGCCGCATCAAGAGAAGCGAAAAGGCAAAGCATAATTTTCAGCGATCCAATCCTTGCCCGTCTACTGGAAGGACCACTGGTTCATGCCCTGGATATGTCATAGACCACATCAAACCGCTAAAACATGGGGGCTCCGACAGCCCTAGCAACATGCAGTGGCAGACCAAGGAGGCGGCAAAGGCAAAGGATAAGTGGGAATAATTATTTGAAACCTGGCGCGCGCCATCCCATGTAAAGGCCTAGAATGACAGCTAATGGATTCTTTGATGAGCAGACCGGCCAATCTCTTGTAAAAACCACGATTGTCTCTAAATATTTTGATGGCTGGACGAACGTCATAGTCAATACTCAGAAAAGGTATCCTCACCAGTCGCAACAAATCGCCTATATTGATCTCTTTGCTGGACCCGGTCACTACAAAGACGGAGCGCCATCTACCCCTATAAAAATTTTACAGAAGGCAATTGATAAGCCAGATCTCCGTGATCGGCTTTTCACCGTCTTTAATGAGATGGATGAAGAACATCATAAGTCCTTGGAAAAGTCTATCGCTGGAATCCCCGGTATTGAGACGTTGAAGTACAAGCCGAAGGTATATAACCAAAAGGTTGACACGGAAATATTCAAAAAATTCGATGAAATTAGACTTGCTCCGACTTTGGTGTTCGTTGATCCATTCGGCTATAAAGGCCTATCCCTTCGTCTGGTCAATTCAGTATTGAAAGATTGGGCATGTGAGTGCCTTTTCTTCTTCAATTACCTGAGAATTAATATGGGGCTGAGTAATCCGATTTTTAAGGAACATATGGATGCCATTTTTGGTAAAGCGACAGCGAATGCATTGCGAAAGAGCGTTGTGGGACTAAATCCTGAAGAGAGGGAAAAGGCCATCATCGGTGAGCTTTGCGCCGCGATCAGGTCTTACGGTTGGAAATATCCGTTGTCTTTTCGGTTCAAAAATGAACAGGGAAGCCGCACCAGCCATCATCTTTTCTTTGTGACCAAAGATTTCCGTGGATACGAAATAATGAAAAACATCATGGCGAAGGAGAGTACTGGATCTGATCACGGTGTCCCTTCATATGAATATAATCAGGCGGATTTCGATCCGCAGCAAAACCTTTCTTTTTCAAGCCCGATAGATGATCTTGAACGACAATTATTGAATGTCTATGCGGGACGTACCTTGTCCATGAGAAATATCTATGAGGAGCACAGCGTCGGTACCCCATATCTGGCATGCCACTATAAGGAAGTGTTGATAAATCTGGAAAATAATGGGATGATAACCGCCAGAAAGCCGGGTGGGGCAAGCAGGAAAAAGGGCACCTTTGCCGATGAAGTTCTTGTTACGTTTTTGAATATGAAAGAGTAATTATGGCCGCAAATACCGCTATTGAATGGACCGAATCGACTTGGAACCCAGTTACCGGCTGCTCAAAGATCAGCGACGGATGTGCCCACTGCTATGCCGAGCGCCTGGCGCTTCGTTTGAAGGCGATGGGGCAGAAAAACTATGTAAATGGATTCGAGGTAACGTTGCATCCCAATTCTTTAGAGCTTCCCCTTCAATGGAAGCGGCCCAATATGATTTTTGTTAACTCCATGGGCGACCTATTTCATGAGAAGGTGCCCCTTTCATTTATTCAACAGGTATTTGAAGTCATTGGGAAGGCATACTGGCACCGTTTCCAGATTCTGACCAAGCGGGCTGAACGTCTCGCTGAGCTTGCCCCTTCGTTGACCTGGGCAGAGAATATCTGGATGGGCGTAACGGTTGAGAGTTCCTCCTACTTCAAAAGGCTTGATTGCCTTCGTAGTGTTCCCGCTGTTATTCGTTTTGTATCACTGGAACCATTATTGAGTCCGATGCGGAACATGAATCTAACGGATATCGATTGGGTAATTGTCGGTGGGGAAAGTGGACCTGGCTCCAGACCTATGAATAAAAATTGGGTTCTCGATATTCAAAAACAGTGCGACAGCTCAGACATTCCCTTCTTTTTTAAACAGTGGGGTGGCGTTAATAAGAAGAAGTCAGGTCGGTTATTAAATGGAAAGACCTACACTGAGATTCCATCGTCGCCTATGGATGCAATGGCGTCAATGTGATGTAGCTCCTCAGGCGAATCCTCACTTTCAAATTTCATTTGATTAGCGGGTCAAAAATCCTTCCTGTAAACCATTCGTAAAGCATCGTGTAAGTCAGTTATCGCGATTTTCACTACTTAG
>CAYOGU010000103.1:0-10966 GCA_964403345.1 uncultured Syntrophus sp.
CAGCCCGGTCCATCAGGACGAAGATGTAGCGGTACATGAGGATGGCGATCTCCAGCCAGTCGCGGGAGAGACCGAACCGGCGGAGGGCCTGGAAGATCCGGTGGGCCGGCGTGACGGCGCTCAGAAGGAAGACGACCGCCATGGCCCCCAGAACCCGGGCGCCCAGGATGCCCCCTTCCCGGAATCCCTCTGCCGTGGCCGTGAGGGTCCAGGTTCCGAGGGTGAAGCCGAAAAGCGGCGTCGTCCCCGTGAGGAAGCCCTTCAGGACGATCAGGACCGCCACGATCATGAGCGGTGCGGCCAGGCGGGCCGCGGCGAGCCGCAATGGGATCCCGAGGGCGGCGGCGCCTCCGAGGCAAAGGGCCAGGACCGCTAGTGGGAGGACGCCTCCTTCCGAGGTCACGACGGCGGCGAGGGCCCCCAGGGCGATCGTCAGCGTTACCCGCGGGTCGGTCCGGGTCAGGGCGTTGTCCCGATAGGTGAAGATATCCGAGAAGAGATCAAACATAATCGTTCCCGAGGCCTCTATGCAGGATGGCGGGCCTGCTCATCCCCCTCTTTCGGATGCCCTTTTCCCGCTTTTTCTGTGCCGGATCGCCGGGGCGGGAAGAGGGCCCGGAAGTGGTAGCCGCCGATGAACCCCCCGACGATGCCCGCCAGTAGAAAAACGAACAGGAGCAGGTCTCCCTGGTCGGTGTTGATGAGGGGTTCGCGGGCGGGCCGGCCCGCCTTCTCGGCCACCTTTTCGATTACGGCCTCGTCGACGCCGGGCCAGGATCCCGCCTGAAGCAGGTCCGGCCCGCCCGGCCAAGTCCAGAGAAGCCCCGCCAGGAGCAGGGTCGCAAGCATTCTTTTCATGGCGCGCCTCCTGCCGCGGCCGACCGGAGCAGTTCGGGCCTGCGGCTTCGGATGAACTTCAGTGCCCCGGCGCAGAGGGCGCCCTCGATCAGCCCCAGGGGGAGCTGGGTCGGGACGAAGGCCAGGAGGATTAGGGAGAACATCGCCGAGAAGGACCCCCCGCCGTGAAGGGCGGCGGCCAGCTCCAGGGAGGTCACGGCGTAGGTCCCCAGTCCGAGAGGACCCCCGCCAGGGCTGCCGCCGCCAGGAAGTGGAGCCCCAGGCGGCGGCCGATCCAATAAGTCCCGTAGCCGATATAGGCCCCGGCCACCCCCATCGAGAGGATGTTCGCCCCGAGGGTCGTCAGCCCTCCGTGGGCCAGGAAGAGGGCCTGGAGCGTCAAGGCGATGCTCGCCACGACGACGGAGAGCCCCGGGCCGATGAGGATCGCGGCGAGACCTGTGCCGCAGGGGTGGGAGCAGGTCCCGGCCGTGGGGATGGGGACGGGCATGCAGGAGATGAGAAAGACCGCCGCCCCGACGAGGCCGACGAAGGGTTTGAAAGCGGGTTCGTTTTGGCTCCGGCGCCGCAGGTCCCTGAGGCCCCAGGCCATGAAGGGGATCGCCAGCGCTCCCCAGAGGACGGCCCAGGAGGCCGGCAGGATCCCCTCCGAGATGTGCATGGCGAAGGCCGCCTCAGGAAGCAGCCCTACTGCGGCGGCCGCAGCGGCGGCCAGACCGGCTTTGGGGGGATATCCCGTCATGGTACGTTTCGCCTTTTCTTTCTGACGGACGGCCTGAGAGCCCTCCCGACCTCTTTCCGGGTTCGTGATCAAGACCGACCCTCCCTTCCGGCAGGGGCCTCTCCGGGATGCCGGTCGATCGGCACCTCGTCCATCCCGCGGATGTCGGAGAGGTCCAGGGATTCCCCGATGCGTTTTTCGACGAGCGCCACGAGGGCCTCGTCGTAGCCGAGGTGCCGCCCCAGGATCAGACGGACCTCGGGACGGCCTGCGGCAGCCTTGCGGAGGATCTCCGGGATGTCCTGGCGCAGGTGGACGCCGAAGTGGAGGAAGTAGGGGATCACGATGACTGTCCTCGCCCCTTTGCGGACGCACCGCTCCAGGACCTCGGTGAAGGGGATCCCCCGCCCCATCCGGCAGACCTCCACGATCGGCTCCCCGTTCTCCCGCAGGCGGTCGGCGATCCGCTCCATGTCGCCGTCGGCCCCTGCGGCACGGCTCCCGTGGCCGATCAGGATCACGGCCCGCTCTTCTTTTTTTTCAAGGCTTCTTTCATTGCACGGCATGGTCATATGAATTCCCCCGAATCAGGACAGGATTGGAGATGGATTTCACGGAGGGGCACATGGGAGGTTTTTCGGGTCGAAAAAAGATCCCGCGACCCGGTGACGCCTTCTCCAATCCTTCTTGAAGCCATCATGGCGTTTCCTTCCCTTGAACCACTGCCGCCAGGCCGCAGAGGGCGTGGACGACGCTGACCGCCAGGGGGCTCCCGCCGCGGCGTCCTGCCGTCGCGATGTAGGGGATGCCGAGCCCCATCAGTTCCTCCTTGCTCTCCACGACGTGGACGAAGCCAACCGGCATCGCTACAACCAGGGCGGGTTTGAGCCCCTCCTCGACGATCATCCGGTTGATCTCCATGAGGGCGACCGGGGCGTTGCCGATGACCGCGATCGCTCCCTCCAGGAGGGGTTTCGCCTTCCGGACGGCATGGAGGGAGCGGGGCAGGCTGCTCCTGCGAGCCTGCCGGATCACGTCCTCGTCGGCGACATGGCACAGGAGGCTTTCCTTTCGGTAGAACCCGCAGACCGCCCTGAGCCTCTCGATGGAGATCCCTGCGCGGATCATGTTCGAGTCGACGTAGATCGAACGGCATTCCCGCAGGGCCCTGACCCCCGCAGCGACGGCGTCCGGAGAGAAACGGACGTCCTCCATGATGGCGAAGTCGCCGACGGTGTGGATCATCCGGCGGACGATCGGCCATTGCTCTGCCATGAAACGGTGCAGAGGGGCCTCTCTGTCGATGATCTCGAGAGATCTCGCCTCGATCTCCTGGCCGCTCATGGGCGCTTCGAGGAAGGCCCCGATCAGGGGCCGATGGGACGCCTCGTTCATGGCCTGCCTCCACAAATCCTGAGAAAACAATCGACGGATCCCGGCCGGGACGCATGGTGCAGATGCGTGTAGGAGGCCAGGATCGCCCCCTTCTGGAATCCTTCGGCCTCGTTTCTCTCCGATCGGCGGCGCCTGAGATCGTAGACTCTCCGCCAGGCCCCGTCCGCCGATGGATCGCCGACCAGCTCCGAGTAGTGGAACTCGTGGCCGCGGAGGATCGCGCCCCGAGGGCCCCAGAGGGAGTCCTCCCGGAGTGTGACCTCGATGTAGCCGAGCGTCTTTTTCCGGGCCAGCATCTGCGTCCGGACGGGGAGGATTCCCAGGAAAGGATGAAAACGGCCGTCCGCCTCGAGCCCCTCGGAGAGGTACATCAAGCCGCCGCATTCAGCGTAGAGTGGCCGCCCGGAGGCCGCATAGGCCCGTATGGCGGCTAGCATCCCGCTGTTGGCCGAAAGGGCCGCCGCGTGGGCCTCGGGATATCCCCCGCCGATCACGAGTCCGGAGAGCCCTTCCGGGAGTCGGTCTTCGGCGAGCGGCGAGAAGAAGACGACCTCGCACCCCGCCACGGCCAAAGCGTCGAAGAGGTCCTGGTAGTAGAAGTGGAAAGCCGCGTCACGGGCGACGCCAACGCGCAGGCGGACCGTCGGGCCGCTTTTGGGGACGGGCGGAGGGGCGGCTGGCGTTTTTGCCTCTTCCCATTCGGAGAAGAGGTCGAGCTGACAGTCGCCGGGCAGCGGGTACGCCGCGTGACCAGCCTCAAGGCCTCTTGTTGCCCGCTCTTTTCCCGTGGCTTGGCCCGCACAACTCTTTCCCTGGGGAAACAGGATTCCCTGGGAGGTGAGCGGCTCCAACCGCAGACCCGGAAAGAGCCTCTCCAGGAGGACATGCCGCTCCAGGGCCTCGGCCAGGGCGTCGAGGACCGCTTCGGAGAGGTGTTCGGAGTTGGCAGTGACAAGCCCCAGGTGACGGCTGGTGAGCCCGGGGAACGCCCCTCGGGGCACAGCGCCGAGAAGCGGGGGAAGGCCCTCTGCCCGGAGCGAGTCGGCGAGCCAGGCGGCGTGCCGCTCGGAGCCGCAGTGGTTGGCCACGACGCCGGCGAAGCAAAGGTCCGGCTCGAAGCTCGAAAATCCCTTGACCAGTGCGGCCAGACTCCGGGCCATCCCGTGGACGTTGACGACCAGGAGGATCGGGGCGTCCAGCCGCCGCGCGATCTCGGCCGTGCTTCCCTCGTCGGTTTCGGGGTCTGCGCCGTCGAAGAGCCCCATCACTCCCTCGACGATGGCCAGATCGGCATCCGCTACGGCCCTCCCGAAGAGTTGTTCCAGGTATTCCCGGCCGGACATCCAGCCGTCCAGGTTGTAGCAGGGCTTACCCGAGGCGAGGGCCAAGTAGGTCGGATCGAGGAAGTCCGGACCCACCTTGAAGGTCTGGACGCGCAATCCCCTGCGGACGAGGGCGCGGGTGATCGCCAGGGCGAGCGACGTCTTCCCTGAGCCGCTGCAGGTTCCGGCGATGACCAGGGTGGGGCAATGCGCCATCAGAATTCCACCCCCTTTTGGGCCTTGATGCCCGCGTCGAATCCGTGCTTCACGGAACGCACCTCGGAGACGGTGTCGGCGGCGGCGATCAGGCCCTCCGTGGCCCCCCGGCCTGTCATGACGATGGTGACCGATGGGTCTGCCGCCTTCAGGAGACGGAGGACCGCCTCTTCGGCGATCAGGCCACGGGCGACGGCGTAGCAGAGCTCGTCCAGGACCACCAGGCCGTATCGCCTGGAGGAGAGGGCCTCGGCGGCGGTCCCGAGTCCCTCTTCAGCGGCTCGACAATGGGCCTCGAAGCCGGGATTGTCCCGGGGCGGAACAAAGCCGAGGCCGGCCACGCGGACTTCGATGCCCAGCCTCTCCAGGGCGGCATATTCTCCGGTTTCCCGGTCGGATTTGACGAACTGGACCAGGAACACGGGGATGCCGTGGCCCCAGGCCCGAAGCGCCATCCCCAGGGCGGCCGTCGTCTTTCCCTTGCCGTCGCCGGTCGTGATCAGGATCCTTCCTTTTGTCTCCATGGTTCCTTCCCCTTCCACTGCCATCTTTCCGGAGGCATCCCCCGAAACTCGCTTCTTTTCCCTCTGCTGCACCTCGCCGGCATCCCGGGTCCTTCCTGGCTTGACCTCCTTGGCCCCGGGGAGGGTTTCATGCCTTGGCCACGCGGTCTCCCCGTCCACACTTCGCTGCGCTTGGCGTCACACGCTACGGCATGGCCAGGAACGAGACGATCCACCACCTGGCCACGGCAAAGCAGGACACGGCGATCAGGGTGGCCAGAAACATCAGGCGGTTCGCCGCTAGGATGTGGCGGCGCGCCAGGGGGACGATCGGATCGCCGATCTCGGGCTGGTCCACCGGCCGTCCCCGGCGTTCCATGAGGCCGCCGAGGCGGACCCCCAGCGCACCGGCGACCGCCGCCTCAGGGAATCCCGCGTTGGGGCTAAGATTCCTGCGCCCGTCGCGCCGGGCGACGCGCCAGGCCCCTGAAGCCCTGAAGCCCAGGAGGGCCGCGGCCAAAACGAAGATCGGCACCGAAAGCCGGGCGGGGATGTAATTCGCCCCGTCGTCGATCTTGGCGGCGGTCCGGCCGAAGTCGATATAGAGATCGTTGCGATAGCCGACCATCGAATCGAGGGTGTTGACCGCCTTGTAGGCCATCGCCGCAACCGGCCCCCCGAGTGCGGCGAAGAACAGCGGGGCGATGATCCCGTCCACGGTGTTTTCGGCGACGCTCTCCACGGCGGCCCGCACGACCTCTGTTTCCGTCAGCCGCTCCGTGTCCCGTCCGACCATCCAGGCGACGAGGCGCCTGGCTTGGGCCAGATCGAATCGCTCCAGGGCCCGGTAGACATCGAGGCTGTGGTGTGCCAGGTCCCGGACCGCAAGGGTCGTGTAGATCAGGAGGATCGAGACCGCATCCCCCATCCAGGGATGGATCCAGCGGGCAAGCTCGAGCAGGGCGGCGGTTGCCAGGACCGTGGACAGGATGACGATCAGGGCTGCGGCCGATCCGGCAGCGCGGGCATCCGGGATGCTCCGGCGGGCCGGCCCCTCCATGGCCCGGATCAGTCGGCCGATGAGGCGGACCGGATGGGGGAACCAGCGCGGATCCCCCAGGGCGAGGTCGATCAGAACGGCGATCAGGATCTGGTATTCGAGTTTCATCGTATCCCCATGATCCGGTAGATTTCATCCATCTGCAAGCCCTTTCGTACCGCCGCGGCGAGCCGGTCGAAGGCCGGCTCCAGGTCGTAGCGTGCGGAGAGATGGCCGAGTGGGGAAAGGCCCCGCCGCTCCCGGAGGCGGTCGATGAACCAGCGCCGGAAAGGGTCCGCGTCGAAGATCCCGTGGAGGTAGGTCCCCCAGACCCGTCCGTCCGGACTGCCCGTGCCCAGGGCCTCGCCGTCGTCCCGCCGTATCAGTGGGGGGGCGTCGTCCCCGTCGGTCCGGCCGTGGTGGATCTCGTAGCCGTAAAGTGCGCAGCCCGAGGGGAGGTGCCGGGCCGAGACCCGCTTGAGGGTCTTCTCGCGGTTGAGCTCCGTCTGGACGGGGAGGAGCCCCAGGCCCGCGACCGTCCGTCCGGCCTCCGATTCGATTCCGAAGGGGTCGGCAATCCGGCGGCCCAGGATCTGGAGGCCGCCGCAGATCCCGATGATCTCCGTCCGGCCCTCCCGGGCCAGTGTCCCGATCCGCGCCGCCATGCCGCTTCCCTCGATGGCCGCCAAGTCTCCGATCACGTTCTTGCTCCCCGGGAGGATCAGGGCGTCGGGCTCGCCCAACTCCGAGGGACCCCGGACGACGCGCAGGCGGACGTCCGGTTCGATCCGTAGGGGGTCGAGGTCAGTGAAGTTTGAAATGTGGGGCAGATCGACGACGGCGATATCCACATGGTCGCCCTCGGGCGGCTTCCCGTCGATCAAGCCGTCCCTGAAGCTGACCGAGTCCTCCTCGGGCAGGCCCAGTTCGCGGAGGAACGGGACCACGCCCAGGACCGGCCGGCCGGTGTGGCGCAAAACGTAATCGTGGGCCTCGGCGAGGAAGGCCTCCTGGCCGCGGAAACGGTTGACGATGAATCCCTTGACGAGGGCCCGTTCCCGTTCGCTGAGCACCTCCATGTGGCCGACGAAGGAGGCGTAGACGCCCCCCCGGTCGATGTCGCCGACGATCAGGACCGGGGCCTTCGCATAAAGGGCCATGTTCATGTTCACGATGTCCCGCTTCTTTAGGTTGACCTCACCTGGGCTCCCCGCCCCCTCCATGACAATCGCGTCGTATTCGGCCGAGAGCCCGTCGAAGGCCTCCTTGGCTGCGGCAAAGGGAGACGCCGTCCCGCGGCTGTACTCCCAGAAATCCATGTTTCCGACGGGTTTCCCCAGGACGATGACCTGGGAGCCCGTATCACTGTTGGGTTTGAGCAGGACCGGGTTCATCCGGACGTCCGGGTCGATCCGGCAGGCCTGGGCCTGGACGACCTGGGCCCGCCCCATCTCGCCGCCGTCCCTGGTCACGTATGAGTTGAGCGACATGTTCTGGGCCTTGAAAGGGGCGACCCGGAGCCCCTCCTGCAGAAGGATCCGGCAGAGGCCGGCGGCCAGGACGCTCTTGCCCGCGTTGGAGCCGGTCCCCTGGAGCATGATCAGGGCCGTCCGCCGGCGGGAAGGCGGTCCCACAGGGATCCCCATGGCCTTCCGGAGACTGTGCCCCAGGCGGGCGTTCTCGTCCTGCGTCCGGACGGCGATCCGGAAGAACCGGCCGTCGAGACCGGCGAAGTTGTGGCAGACCCGGACAGCGATCCCGTCGTCGAGGCACATCTGCGCCAGTTCCGAAGCCGTTAGCCCTTCGCGGTCGATCCGGACGAGGAGGAAGTTTGCCTTTCCTGGGTAGACGGAAAGGCCCGGGATCGCCCCGATCTCCGCGACCAGTTCTTCGCGTCTCTTTTGGACGAACCGGCGCGTTTCCTCGGCGTAGGCCCTGTCCGCCAGGGCTGCCGCGCCCACGGCCTGGGCGAGGCTGTTCACCGACCAAGGGGGGATCCGGCGGCGGAGCCGGCCGACGATCTCGGGGGAGGCCACGACGGCGCCCAGGCGCAGGCCCGGGATCGCGTAGAATTTGGTGAGAGACCGCAGGACAATCAGGTTTTCCGGCCGCTCCAGATCGAGGAGGCTCTCCTCGTCGGTAAAGTCGGCAAAGGCCTCGTCGGCGACGACAACCGTATTGGGATGGCGGAGGGCCAGGGCCTTCAGGTCGGCCGCAGGGACGGTGAGCCCCGTGGGGTTGTTGGGCGTCCCGATGAGGAGGATCTCGTCTCCCTTCAGGGTCCTTTCGATCGCGGCGAAGTCCGGGACGAATCCCCGTTCCTCTTGAAGGGGAAGGGCCTCCACGGGAAGGCCCGCCAAGTCCGCCGCGACGGCGTAGTCGACGTAGGCCGGGACGGGAATGACGGCCCGTCGCTTTTCGAGGACCGAGGGCAACAGGTAGAGGAGCTCCGTCGAGCCGTTCCCCATGAGGACATCGTCCCCGGGGACGCCGAAGGCCCCTGCAAAGGCCGCCGTGAGCGCGGCGTTCTCCGGATCGGGGTAGTGGACCAGGTCGCTCAGACGGGAGCTCACGAGCGGGCGAAGCCAATCGGGCGGTCCCAGGGGGTTGAGGTTCGCCGAGAAGTCGAGGATTTCCCCCGCGGGCCTTCCCGCGGCTGCGGCGAGCCGGGCGATGTTTCCTCCGTGACGTCCGGTCATTGGGCGCCTCCCCTGAGGAGCGCCGCCGCGACAAGGGCAGGGGCCAACTCAGTGAGCTCGCAGGCCGCTCCCAGGGTGTCGCCCGTAAGGCCGCCGATTTTTCTAAGACTCCAGGCCGCGAGCGGGAGGGTCAGGACAAATGCCGCCGCCCCGGCGGCCATTCCCGGCCATCCGCCTGACAGCCAGCCTGAGCCCAGGAGGAAGAGGAACGCCCAGAGGAGGTGGCCCCGGGAGCGATTGGCGTGGAAGAGATCGGCAAGACCCCCTTCGGGGCGGGCGTAGGGCAGCAGAGCCAGATGGACGAGGAGGGCGCAGCGCCCTGCGACAGGCATGAGCAGGAGGACCCAGAAGCGCCAGGGGCCCGGCACGGAAGCGACCAAGGCGATCTTGAGGGCGACGACCGAGACGATCGTCGCGACGCCCATCGATCCGATCCGGCTGTCTCTCATGATATCGAGGATCCGCTCACGGGGGCGGGCGCTGAAGAAGCCGTCGGCCGTGTCGGCCAGGCCATCGAGATGCAGGCCTCCGGAGGCGGCGATGAGCAGGATGACCGCCAGGACGCTCGTCACGGGACAGGGGAAAAGACGACCAAGGCCCCAATCCGCAAGGGAGACCGCTGCGCCGATCAGGAGGCCGACGACGGGGAAGAAGGGCAGGGACCTCCCCAGCGCCTGCTCGTCGGGTTGAAGACCCCGGGGGAGCGGGCAGATCGTCAGGAACTGGATGGCCGCCAGAAGTCCCTTCATGACGACGTTCCCTTTTTTCTCCTCTTGCCGTTCATGCGTTCGCCTTGGAGACCATGGCCTCCTCGAAGGTGGCCACCTCGGTCAGGACGCGGACGGCGGCCTCCAGGAAGTTCATCGCCAGGGCCGCCCCTGTTCCCTCGCCGAGCCGGAGGTCCAGGTCGATGAGAGGCTGCTTGCCTAGAAGTTCCAGGGCGATGCGGTGCCCCTTCTCCACGCTCCGATGGGCGGCGATCATGTACTCGCCGGCCGTGGGGCAAAGGGCGTGGGCGATCAGGGCCCCTGCCGTGGAGATGAAGCCGTCCAGGACGACCGGCTTCCTCTGAGCGGCGGCGCCCAGGATCAGTCCCGCGATCCCGCCGATCTCAAATCCTCCCACCTTGGCCAGGATGTCGAGGCCATCCTTGGAATTGGGGCGGTTCAAGTGGAGGGCGTCATCGATCACCTGAACCTTATGGGCGAACTGTTCGGTGTCGATCCCGGTTCCATGGCCGGTGACCTCTCCCGAGGGGCGGCCGCTCAGGACGGCAACGATGGCGCTGCTGGGGGTGGTGTTCCCGATCCCCATCTCCCCGGTCCCGAAGACATCGACGGTTGCGGACGCCTGGAGGGCGATGTCGATCCCGGCCTCCAGGGCGGCGACGGCCTCGTCCCGGGTCATCGCCGGTCCCCGGGCCATGTTCCGGGTCCCGGGGCCGATCCGCCGGGAGAGGATCTTCCCCTCGGCCGCGAGCGACCCCAGGTCGGCCGCGACCCCCATGTCCACGACCCGGACCACGGTGCCGGCCTGGCGGGCCAGGGCGTTGATCCCCGCCCCGCCGGCGACGAAATTGGCGACCATCTGGGGCGTCACCTCCTGGGGGTACTTGCTGACCCCCTCGGCGACGACGCCGTGGTCACCGGCCATCACGAAGATCGTCTTGCCGGTCACGGGGGGGCTCAGCGAGCGGGTCATTCCGGCCAGGTCCTCGGCCAGATCGAGGAGGCGTCCGAGGGCCCAATGGGGCATGGTCAGGGCCTCCAGCCGCGCGTGGGCCTTGGCGCGGGTGGCGGCGTCTTGGGGAACGATCCGAGAGAGGGTTTCCTGCAGCAGATTCATGAGAACTCCTTTATGCCAATCTATTCAACGATCGGTGGTCCTGTTTCAGCGGATGCCGGCGGACTCCTTCCGCCCCTTTCAACTCCAGGGGGATACCGGAGACGACGAAGGTGACCCGTCCGGCGGCCGCGGCGACCAGTTGGTTCATGCGGCCGGAGCAGTCGCGGAACCGTCGCGCCGTGGCGTTTTCAGGGATGATTCCCATCCCCACCTCGTTGGTGACGATAAGGACCGTGCCAGGGTGCGCCCGGCAGGTCTCGATCAGTTCCCGGCAGCGGTCCGCCATGGATTCCTCCGTGAAGGCCTCGCCCCGCCTTTCGGCCTCGTAGAGGAGGTTGTTCGCCCAGAGGGTGAGGCAATCGACCAGG
>CAYOGU010000104.1:0-10960 GCA_964403345.1 uncultured Syntrophus sp.
CAGGAGCAGCACCTCGGGCCGCCGGGCCAGGGCCTGGCAGATGGCGCACCGCTGCCGCTCTCCTCCGGAGACCTGGTGGGGCCTTCGGTTTCTCAGATGCGCGATCCCGAAGCTCTCCAGCAGGGTGTCCGCTTCCTTCTGATCCGCGGCGGCGAAACGGACGTTGTCGCAGAGGTTCAAATGGGGAAAGAGCGCATAGTCCTGGAATACGTAACCGACGGACCGCTTTTGCGGCGGCAGGCAGATCCCTGCCGAGGCGTCGAACCAGGTACGGCCGTTGTAAACGATGCAGCCGCCATCGGCCCTTTCGAGACCGGCCAGCATGCGGATCAGTGTGCTCTTTCCCCCGCCGGAAGGGCCGATCAGCACGAGCATCTTTTCGTCCGGACAGTCCAAGTGGAGATCCATGCGGAAATAGCGGAGCTGTTTTTGGAGACGGATCTGCAAGGTCATGTCTCGCACCTCGATCCAAGCGATTGTCGGACGGCAGCAGTTTGATCTATGTTATATCTAACATATATTGACAGCGTTCATACACCGACCAATGACCCATGTCAATCAGGAATTGGACGGCGACGGCGTTCGGGCGGTGGATTCGTCGATGCCTCCTTTCCCGCAGGTCTCCATCGTTATCATGGATGATCTCATTTCCCGCGCACCAGCGTTTCGCCTTTCTTTGGGCATGATGCGCGCCAAGGAGAAAAAGAGGTAGGATACCCGCCGGATCATACCTCGGAAGCGACTGGCGGTACGAAACCAGACAAGCGGCCATGCGGGATATCTGGGGAATAAATCGAGATCTGCGGCAGCCGGCAACGAAGGCGGGGGGACTCGGTTATTGACGACTGTTCCCACGGGTTTCAGACGGTGTGATACCGCCTGAGCCTGTAAAAAAGCTCCTGCTCCTTGTCTTTCATTTTCCTGGACTCCTCAGGCCCGACCTCTTCGTGGTCATAGCCGAGAAGATGCAGAAGGCCGTGAATGAGCAGGAATTCCATCTCATCCATGAAATCGATGTTCCCTGCCTGGGCGTCCCGCGACGCCGTCTCCGTGGAGATGACGATGTCTCCGAGGACGTCCGGATTGACGTGGCCGAACTCGCCTTCCGTCATTGCAAAGGAGATGACGTTGGTCGGCCGGTCCCTGTCGAGGTAAGTCCTGTTGATCTCGCGGATTTGCGCGTCGTCGACCAGAACGAGGCTGATCTCGCCGTCCTTCTGATCCATTTCGGCCAGGAGGGTCTTCAGGCTTCTCCTCAACCTTCGCTGATCCACCTTGAGCTTGTCCTGCCGGTTTTGAATGGAGATGGACATCGATATCCCGTTAGGTTTGCTGCTGCCGGCTGTTGGCCTGGAACCTTTTGCGCTGGTCCAGATGGTTGTAGGCGCGGATAATGTCCTGCACGAGGGGGTGCCTGACGACGTCCAGTTCGGAGAAATGGACGAAACGGATCCCTTCCGTCTTGCATAGAAGCTGCTCCGCCTCGATCAGGCCGGAAGTCTTCTCCGCCGGCAGGTCGATCTGGGTCACGTCGCCGGTGATGACCGCCTTTGAACCGTATCCGAGCCTTGTCAGGAACATCTTCATCTGCTCGGAGGTCGTGTTTTGCGCCTCGTCGAGGATGACGAACGAATCGTTCAGGGTCCTGCCCCTCATGAAGGCCAGGGGGGCGACTTCGATGATCCCCTTGTGAATCAACGCGGATGCCCGGTCGAAATCGATCATGTCGAACAGCGCGTCGTAGAGGGGCCGCAGGTAGGGATTGACCTTTTCGGAGAGATCGCCGGGCAGGAAACCCAGCTTCTCCCCGGCTTCCACGGCAGGCCTTGCCAGCGAGATGCGATTGACCTTCTTTTCGAGAAGCGCGGAAACGGCCATGGCCATGGCCAGGTAGGTCTTCCCGGTTCCCGCCGGCCCGATGCCGAAGACCATGTCCGCATGCCGGATGGCATCGATGTATTGCTTCTGGGCGATGCTCTTGGGGGTGATGGTTCTTTTCTTCGACGAGATGAAAACCGTGTCCAGGAAGATCTTTTCGAGGTCGGTGGTGCCGTCCTCCGACAGCATCCGGTGCGCGTATTCGACGTCGGAGGGGAACAGCGGATACCCCTTCCTGACGATTTCATGCAACTGCGTGCAGAGGTTCCTGACGAGATCGGCCGAGACCTGGTTGCCGGTGATGCACAGCGTGTTGCCGCGGATGTTCAGGTTGACCGGCTCCAGTTTTTCGATGAGTCTGATATTTTTGTCGTGTTCTCCGAGAAGACCGCGCAGGCTGTCGTTATCGCTGAAATCGATTTTTTCTGAAACGGTATTTTCGGATTTCTTCTTCAGCAAAAAGCCCACCCTCTGGTCATTGGAAAATATGCCGACGCCGCCATTGTCTTAAAGAATGCCGGCCAAGTCAACAAATATTGTCGGCCGGCGATGAGGCATTTTGTGTCGTGGGATGGATTTCCGGCGCTCAAGAATCTTTTTAGACCCTGCAGCGTTTCGCTTCGCTGCACCGGCAAAAATTAGCTGCGCTTCGCTCCGCTGACCCTGCGAGTTCGCTGGCGGCGCTCAGACAGTTGCCGCTGCGGCCGCTTCGCATCCATCCCCCCGACACAAGCCGGGAAAACGCCATGGCAGCAGGGCAAACCGAGTCACGGCCTGCGCGACGGAAACAGAGATTTTCAAGGTTCCGAGTCCGGCCCGGCCCCGCTCTTGAAAAAGGCATGAACATGGGTGACGGTGTAGACGACGCCGACCAGGCTCACCAGGGTCATGAGGCTCGCGGAAAAAAAATACATGATGAATTCCAGGGGATTTTTCATGCTGAAGGTGTGAATCAGGGTTTCCACCCCGAAGGCGAAGAAGAAGAGCGAAAGAAAAGCGATCAGGATCATTTTCCCCCACCACAAATAAATTCCCATGCATTCTCCCCCCCCGGCCGCTCACGAACTTAGCCGGATTGATCCGAAAGATGCAAGCACAAATCGCGGGGAAAATGCGGAAAAAGGCATTAACGGGACGGCGTCGGCGGGGGAGGGGAGGGACAGGTGTCCGGGTCCGGGGCGCCGGCGGCGATGAGCTTGAGGGCCTGGTACCTCTCGTAGGTCAGGTTCCCGCTTCTGCAGGGCAACAGGGTGTTGTTGTGGTACAGGGGTTCCTCGGCGATCGGATAGGGCGAGGCGGCCACGGCGGCGTCCCACAATGCCGTTCCCGGTATCGGGGAGTATTCCGCGATGATCGGCCTGGCCCCGTGGGAACGGACGAACCGGATGCTGTCTTCGACGTCTCCGGCATCCTGCCCCGGCAAACCGCAGAGAAGATAAACCCCGATATCGGAAGTCCGATAGCCGGCGCGTTTCAGATGCGAGACGGCATCGGCAAATTCCCGGTTGTCGACTTTGCCGCCGGTCGTCCGCTGGAACCTGCGGTCGGAGGATTCGAAACCGAAGCGGATGGTCTTGAAGCCCGCCTTGAACAGAAGCCCGCTCATCTCCGGGGTGATTTCCCGCAGGTGAAGGCCGTTCGGGCAATGGAACCGGATGGGCCGATTTCTTTTGACGAGTTCCTTCAGAAGGGGGACGGCCATTTCCTCCGGATCGACCAGCAGGGCGTCGTCGTAAAAGGAGAAATTGCGGACCCCGAAGCCGGAGTGCCAGAATTCGATTTCCTCCGCCACACGGATGGGATCCCTGCGCCGGAACCGCTTGTTCAGCACAGGGGACGCGCAGTAGATGCAACGATAGGGGCAGCCCCTGGAAGTCATGATCGGGACCTGCTCCGGACGGCCGATGAGGTCGAAGGCAGGGTAGGGAAGTGAATCGAGATCCGAAGGGTCGGGCCAGAAATCAAGGTCCTGATGGAGGACGTCCCTGAAAAAAGGGGGGATGGATAATTCGGCAGGCCCCTCCAGGCAGTAATCGGCTCCGGCTCCGGTCGCGGCATGCTGCGGGCACAGGGAAACGTAATTCCCCCCCAGAACGACCGGGATTCCTGGAAACGTCCGGCGGATGAGCGTGATGGCGTCGAACACCGCCGGATACCAGTAGGTCATCATGGAGGTGATCATGACGATGTCCGGCCTCGGCCGTGCCCGGACGATCCTCAGGAAATCCTCGGGAGCGATGCCGTACCGGTTGTATTTGCGCGGGAAGAATTTCAACTCCTCGGGGGCCGGGATCGGGGTCTTCAGGTAAGCCCCGGCGCCGTTGTTTTTCCTCCTCGGGGGGCGGGGAGGCGCGTGCTGGTCCCGCAGCTCCGGGTGACGATGGTCCAGACAATCGACGTAATGAACGTTCAGGCCGTTTTTCCTGAGCAGCGAGGCCAGCAGGAGGAGCCCGATCGGCTTGTTCCAGAAATCGTAGGCCGCAAAATCGTATATCCAGGGGTTGACGAGCAATGCGTTCCTGATCATGGAGAACAGCTACCATATGCGGGAAAATTTGACAACCGGCGGCCGGCGAGCGTCCCCCCCGACATGATGTAAATTCCAATCCTGCCCCCGGCCACTGCCGCCGATGCCCTGTGTCGTGGGATGGATTCCGGGCGCTCATGAATCTTTTTCGACCCTGCAGCGTTTCGCTCCGCTGACTCTGCAAGTTCGCTCCTGACGTCACTCAGACAGTTGCCGCTGCGGCCGGTTCGCTTCGACGGCAGGAGGCCCCGAAAAACCTTCAAATCGCGTCTCCGAAATCCATTGCCGGACACGAGGAAAACCGAAGAAATTCCTTGAACCGAATCCCCAGAATTGCTAATGTAGCCGGAAAAAGGGCCGACCATGCGCTCCGTTGTCCAGAGGGTAGAAAAAGCCTTCATATTTATCGGGGAAAAAGAGATATCCCGCATAAATAGGGGGCTTTTGGTTTTTCTCGGCGTTGAAAAGGGGGACGGGGAGGCGGATGCCGACTATCTCTCCGACAAGATTGCCCATCTCAGGATATTCGACGATCCGGAGGGGAAAATGAATCGCTCCCTCCTGGACATCCAGGGAGAAATCCTCGTTGTTTCGCAATTTACCCTCTTGGGGGATTGCCGGAAGGGAAGAAGGCCCTCTTTCACGGCTGCCGAAGATCCGGAGCCGGCGAAAAGGCTCTATGAATACTTCATCAAAAAGACCCGGGAAACGATCGATCATGTCGGCCAGGGGGAATTCCAGGCCCTCATGTCGGTTCATCTCGTCAATGACGGACCGGTCACCATGCTGCTGGACAGCAGAAAACGGTCCGGATGAATGGACCCCAGGCTGCAATAGTGGGAAAACCGATCAAGACCAATGTGAATGGAGGCAACCCGATGTTAGACGACCGTATTGAAGAAGCACTGACTTTTGATGATCTGCTTCTGGTACCGGCGGAATCGAGCATCCTTCCCAAGGATGTGGACACCTCGACCCTGCTGACCAACGATATCGCTTTGAACATCCCCATCATCAGCGCTGCCATGGACACCGTGACGGAATCCCGAACAGCCATATGCCTTGCCCAGGAGGGCGGAATCGGGATCATTCACCGCAACATGAGCATCGAAAGACAGGCGGTCGAAGTCGACAAGGTCAAAAAATCCGAGAGCGGGATGATCGTCGACCCCATCACCATCGAGCCCGAGCAGAGGGTTTACGAGGCCCTGGAGCTGATGAACCGCTATCGGATATCGGGCGTTCCGGTCGTGAAGAACAAGAAGCTGGTCGGGATATTGACGAATCGCGACCTGAGGTTCGAAACGAATCTCGAACAGCCGGTTTCCGACGTCATGACCCGGGAAAACCTGGTCACCGTGCCGTCCAGCCATATTTCGCTGGAAGATTCGAAGAAGCTGCTCCACAAGCACCGCATCGAAAAGCTCCTTGTCGTGGATGAAAATTACCAGCTGACCGGTTTGATCACCATCAAGGACATCGAAAAGATCAAGAAGTATCCGCTTGCCAGCAAAGATTCCCTGGGAAGACTGAGGGTTGGGGCCGCCGTCGGGATCGTCGACAGGGAGGCCAGGGTCGATGCGCTCCTGGCTGCAGGCGCCGACGTGATCGTCATCGACACCTCGCACGGCCATACCTCGGGGGTGCTCGATGCCGTCCGGTCGACCAAGGCCAATTTCCCCAAGTGCCAGCTGATCGCGGGAAACATCGCCACGGCGGAGGGCGCGGAGGCGCTGATCAAGGCCGGGGTCGATGCCGTGAAGGTCGGCGTCGGCCCGGGATCGATCTGCACCACCCGCATCATCGCCGGCGTCGGGGTTCCGCAGATGAGCGCCATCCGGGACTCCTACAAGGTCGGGAACAAATACAACATCCCCGTGGTCGCCGACGGCGGAATCAAATATTCCGGCGATATCGTCAAAGCCTTGGCGGGCGGCGCCCATACCGTCATGATCGGAGGCCTGTTCGCCGGCACGGAGGAAAGCCCGGGCGAAACCATCCTGTTCCAGGGGCGGTCGTACAAGGTATACCGCGGCATGGGGTCCCTGGAAGCGATGAAGCTGGGCAGCAAGGACCGGTATTATCAGGACGACATGGAGAGCAGCGGCAACCAGAAACTGGTCCCGGAAGGGATAGAGGGGAGGGTCCCCTACCGCGGCTCCCTGTCCGCCAGCATCCATCAGTTGATGGGAGGGATCAAGGCTGGCATGGGGTATGTGGGGTGCCGGACGATCAAGGAACTCAGGGACAGGGCGAAATTCGTCAAGATCACCTCGGCGGGACTCCGGGAAAGCCACGTCCACGACGTGATCATCACCAAGGAAGCGCCCAACTACTGGCTGGATTAGACCATGAAGCATTCCGATTTCGTTCATCTCCATGTCCATACCCAGTACAGCCTCCTGGACGGGACGATCCGCCTGGACGATCTTTTCCAGAAGGCCAAGCAGTACCAGATGCCCGCCGTCGCCATGACGGATCACGGGAACCTCTACGGGACGATCGATTTCTACAAGCAAGCCTACAAGCACGGCATCAAGCCCATCATCGGCTGCGAGGTCTACGTGGCGCCCCAGGGGCGCCACGTGAAAACGGGACACAGCGCGGGCGAAACGGCGAACCACCTCATCCTTCTGGCCAAGAACATGCAGGGCTACAAGAACCTCATGAAATTGACCACGGCGGGTTATCTCGAAGGGTTCTATTACAAACCGAGAATCGACCGGGAGCTCCTGGCCGGGCACCATGAGGGGCTCATCGGGCTGAGCGCCTGCCTCCATGGCGAGATTGCCTCCCATATTCTGAAGGGGAACTACAACGATGCCGTCAAATGCGCCCTGCAGTACCGCGACATCCTTGGACAGGGCAATTTCTTTCTCGAAATCATGGAGAACGGGTTGGCGGAACAGAAGACCGCGAATCACGGGCTGATTGAAATAGCGAAAAACACGGGGCTCCCTCTGGTGGCGACGAACGACTGCCATTACCTGAACCAGGAGGATGACGAGGCCCATGAAATCCTTCTGTGCATCCAGACCGGGAAAACCATCGATGATCCCGACCGGATGCGGTTCGGGACCAACCAGTTCTACTTCCGGCCCCCGGAAGAGATGAAGCGCCTGTTCGACTATTGCCCGGAGGCCATCGAGAACACGGTCAAGATCGCGGAGCGCTGCAATCTCACCTTCGAGTTCGGCCACTTCCTCCTTCCGCATTTTGAGGTCGATCCCAACGAAACCCTGGACGAACGGTTGAAGAAGATCGCCCGGGAAGGGCTGGAGAATATCTTAAAGAAAATCTTGAAAGATGACAATGAAGTTCTGAGAACTCAATATGAAAACAGGCTTCATCATGAGCTGGAGATCATCCGCTCCATGGGGTTTGCCGGGTACTTCCTGATCGTCTCCGACTTCATCAATTACGCCAAGAAGAAGAACATTCCCGTCGGGCCGGGAAGGGGGTCCGCCGCGGGCAGCCTTGTGGCCTACGCCATTGGCATCACCAACATCGACCCGATCCGATACCACCTTTTCTTTGAGCGGTTCCTCAACCCCGACCGGATCAGCATGCCGGATATCGACACCGATTTCTGCCCGGAAGGCAGGGACGAGATCATCCGGTACGTGACCGAAAAGTACGGAACCGACAAGGTATCCCAGATCATCACCTTCGGGAAGATGCTGGCCAGGGCAGTCGTCCGCGACGTCGGGCGGGCGATGAACATCTCCTACGGCGAAGTGGACCGGATCGCGAAATTGATCCCCAACATTTTGAACATCAAGCTCGACGAGGCCATCAAGCGGGAGCCCCGCCTGAAGGAAGAGGCCAAGAACAATCCGAAGATCAAGAAATTGCTCGATCTTTCCATGGCCCTGGAGGGATTGAACCGGCATTCGTCCACCCATGCGGCCGGGGTCGTCATATCCGACCTGCCGCTGGTGGAAAGGATCCCCCTGTGCAAAAGCCCCAAGGACGACGTGGTGACCCAGTTCTCGATGAACGACATCTCGGACGTCGGCCTCACGAAATTCGATTTCCTCGGCCTGAAGACGTTGACCGTCATCAAGAACGCCCTCCGCTTCATCTCCGAGGGACGGGGCATTTCCATCGACATCGACAACCTTCCCCTCGACGACCGGAAGACCTACGAACTGCTCATGAGGGGGGATACGGACGGGATCTTCCAGCTGGAAAGCTCCGGCATGAAGGATATCCTCACGAGGATGAGGCCGGACTGCATCGAGGACGTCATTGCCTTGATCGCCCTGTATCGGCCGGGTCCCATGGAGAACGTCCCGGAATTCATTTCGAGGAAGCAGGGAAAGACCAAGATAGCCTATGAAGTTCCGGAGCTCGAAGCGATCCTGAAGGAGACTTACGGGATCATCGTGTACCAGGAACAGGTCATGCAGATTGCCGTCGCCATCGGCAATTATACCATGTCCGAGGCCGATACCCTCCGCAAGGTCATGAGCAAGAAGAAGAGCGAGGAGATGGAGGCCAAGGAGAAGCCAAAGTTCCTGGAAGGGGCCAAGAAAAAGAAGATTGCCGAACCCAAGGCCCTCAAAATATGGGACCAGATGGAGACCTTCGGGAAATACGGCTTCAACAAATCCCACAGCACGGCCTATGCGGTCATCTCCTACCAGACCGCTTATCTGAAGGCGCATTATCCCGCGGAATTCATGGCGGCCCTGCTGACGAGCGAAAAGGACAACCGGGACAAGATCATCAGCCACATTTCCAGTTGCAGGGAGATGGGCCTGAAGGTCCTTCCGCCCGATATCAACGAATCCATGAGCGATTTCAGCGTGGTCGGCGGCCAGCACATCCGGTTCGGGCTTGCGGCGGTGAAGAACGTGGGAATCGGCGCCATCGAGTCGATCATTTCCGTCCGCGAAAAGGACGGAAATTTCCGTTCGATCGTCGATTTCTGCGAACGCATCGATTCCCGCAAGGTTAACAAGCGGGTCATCGAGAGCCTGATCAAGTGCGGCGCCTTCGATTCCACGGGGCACAAAAGGCGGCAACTGATGGCCTGTTTCGACGAAATCATGGACAAGGCCCAGAAACGCCAGCGTGAACGGTCGTGCGGCCAGGTCAATTTTCTCGAGCAGTTCGACGAGCAGTCCGGCGGCGCCGCCTCCGCGGACCCCGTTGCCGCGGTGCTCCCCGATTATCCGGAATGGGATCACAAGGAACTGCTGCTGCACGAGAAGGAGACGATCGGCTTCTACATCACCGGCCACCCCCTGTCCCGCTATTCGGACATGGTTGCGATGGTTTCCACGGCGGACTCGTCCAGCCTCTCGAAAATGCCCGACCGGGATACCGTCAGCATGGCCGGAATCGTCAGCAATATCCGGGAAGTGATGACCAAGAAAAAGGACACGATGGCCTACGTGACCTTCGAGGACCTCAAGGGATCGGTCAGCGTCATCTTTTTCCCGGATGTCTATCGAAGCGCAATGGATCTGCTCAAAAGCGACGAGCCGCTGCTGATCAAGGGCACGGTCGACGTGGCCGAGGACAATGTCAAGATGATCGCCCAGGAAGTCGTGCCGCTGGCATCGGCGGAAGGAAAGGCCTCTTCTTCAGTCATGTTCACCGTGGACACCCAGGTTGCGACGCCGGACGACGTGGCCAGGCTCAAGGACCGGCTGCGGGACTTTCCGGGCAAGCACGACGGATTCATCAAGCTCGTCGACGAGAAAAGCGAAACCGTCATCTACCTTGGCGACGATGTCAGGCTGGATCTTTCCCCGGCGATGAAAAGGGCCGCGGAAGGGATCCTGGGCACGGGGTCTTCCCACTTTATTTAAATAGATCCAATTGTTATGAAGAAAGGTCCCGCCGAGTACGTCGAGAGGCATTACCGGAACAATATATTAAAGAATAACTTTAAGGTTTTCAATGTAACCATTGAAGAATCAGATCTATTTATTAGTGCGGACTCCGACCTGAAGGATCAAGCCTTCGATTCCCTTCACCGATACCGGTCCTTCATCGAGGCCTATATCCGCTCCAATCCCGGTTTCCTGAGCAGTCTCATCCCGTTGCCTCCCGATGCCGTGGCCCCTTTGATCGTCAGGGAGATGATCGGCGCCGGCATGGAGGCCGGCGTGGGTCCCATGGCGGCGGTCGCGGGCGCGATTGCCGACCATGTAGGGGCGGATCTTCTTGAATATTCAAGGAATATCATCGTTGAAAACGGGGGGGACATTTTCCTGCGCTGCGAGGGAGACGTCCGCATCGGGATTTTCGCCGGGGAGTCGGCCTTGAGCAACCGGATCGCCATCAGGATAAAGAAAGGGGAAATGCCCATGGGGGTTTGCACGTCGTCCGGGACGGTGGGGCATTCGCTCAGCTTCGGGAAGGCGGACGCCGTGTGCGTGAAGGCCGGGACGGCGTGCTTGGCGGATGCCGCAGCGACCGCCGTCGGCAACCGCGTGAAGGATAAAAAGGACATTCCGGCGGCGCTGGATGCCGGAATGAAGATTCGGGGCGTCAGGGGAGTCCTGATCGTTGCCGGTGATCAGTTCGGGGCTGTCGGAG
>CAYOGU010000105.1:0-10940 GCA_964403345.1 uncultured Syntrophus sp.
CCCGATGAGGAAGAGGACCGGAAGGCCGAGGAGGCCGCTCCTCTCCGGGGGGGCACCGAGACGGTCCTCGTCGCCGAGGACGACGATGCGCTCAGGGGCATGGCTGTGGCGGCCCTCGGTCAATACGGCTATGCCGTGATCGAGGCGGTCGACGGGGCAGATGCGGTGAATCGGTTCGCGGAGATGCGGGACCGGATCTCCCTGGTCATCCTGGACTGCATCATGCCCAAGAAGAGCGGCAAGGAAACCCGCGAGGCGATCCGGGCGCTGAACCCCCGCGCGAAGGCGATCTTCATCAGCGGCTACGCCGAGGAGATCTTCAACGGGCAGGGCCTTGCGCAGGAGGGAGACGCCTTCCTCCAGAAGCCTTTCTCGCCGCTGGTCCTGGTCCGGCTGATCCGGAAGATGCTCGACGAATAGGGCGGCCGGGAGGGGAACCGGAAAAAGAGAAGGGCCGGGACGATGGCGTGTCCCGGCCCTTCTTTATGGGAGAGTCCTTGGGAGGATACGAACCCCCAAAGCTTCCGCGGAAATCCGCCCAGGGCCTTCAGATATTGAGCAGATATGAGGGATTGTCCTGCACCATGATCTTCAGATGTTTCTTCGGGATGCCCTTCTCCATGAGGACCTGCAGGAACATCCGCATCCCTTCATGGGGCGGGGGATTGTGCACTTGCCCCAGATCCGAGGCCAGCACCGTCTTCTCCGGGCCCACGGCCTTGATCATCTTCACCACGCCGTCGATCCCGCATTGGGTGGGCCACATGGCGAACATGAAGATCGCCAGGTGTTCGATGTAGACGCCCAGCTTCGCCAATTCCACCTGCTCCTCCACCGTCCCGTTGACGATGTACTCCGGGTGGTTCAGGTACAGACGTTTGACGCCCCTCTTTTTAGCGGCCTTGACCAGCGGGCGGATTTCGGGAATGGAGAGGTGCCCTGTCGCCAGCATGATGTCGTGCGTGGCGACCAGATCGATGACCTCGTAAACTTCCGGCTTTAGGCGGCCTTTCTCATCCAGGACCGTGATCGGCTTTTCGACCAGCCGCTTCTTGGTCTTCTGCTGCATCGACGAGCCGAAGGCGGGGCCGCCCATCTGGTCCAGGTGGTTCTTGGCGGACAGGGTCGGGAACCAGACGACCCTGGCTCCCAGTTCGATAGCGGCCTCGGCGGCGAAGGGGTTGATTCCTCCCACGGCATTGTTGAGGACCACGCCGCCGTAGACGTCGATCCCCGATATCAGTTTGCGGACGAAGTACATCCGATCGGAGGTATAGCCGTGGTGCTCCTTGATCACGATGGCCTTCATCCCGTAGCCCTTGGCGCCCTCCGCCGCCTCCGCATGGTCTACCAGCCGGGGGAAGAGACTGGGGGTGGAATGGGTATGCATGTCCACCGCGCCCTTCAAGAGTTCAATAAATTCCTCACGCATCAGCCATCCTCCTGTTTCAGGGGAAAATGTAGATGGACTTTTCTAGAGCTTCTTTGAGTATTTGTCTAGAATAATCGGTGGTTAAAAATCGTTTTCGTCCGATTTTGACCTCATGGGGCTGGCGCAGAAGGCTCCTCAAGGGATCGGTCGGTCTTTGCAAATCCCCTTGACATGTGAGTTAACATTTACTAATTATGTAGCAAGTGATCATTAACTTTTAATCTTCCCGGTCAAAACAAAAGGGATCGGCTTATTCATCCTGTCGCCGGCAAAGCGGGCCAGGGCTGTCCTGAGGCGATCGCCCGGGAGGGTCCTCAATCAGGCCAGGTTTTGGCAGGCCATTGGAATCAGGAGAGAAATCAGAAAGGAGTTTCGGGAAAGGCGTGCCCTGCCGAATCACTTAGCGGAAAAGGAGGCAGCATGTACTTCTTGTCTATCGCTGGGCCATTCATTGTAAATTTTCTCTTGTGGGCACTGTTCACCATCATCCCCATGCCTGCCGTGCTTCTCTGTGTTTTGGCCATTGGCACCGGGTGCCTGATGCTCAGCGCAATCGTCTACTTCGGAAGACTGGTGGAAAAGCACCGGTCCACGGACGGGCAACCATAACGCCCGGGACCGGGCGCCGGGACGGCCTGCGCGGCGTAGCATTTATCTCTCACGCTAAAAGGGATCGGGGCGGCCGCATTCTCCTGCGAATGTGGCCGCCCCGATGACTGACAGATCAGGCCTTGCCGTAGAGGTCCTGGATCGCGAAGTCCAGGCCGAGCTCGGCGAGCTTCTCGGGCGTGGGGTTGCCTGTTTTCAGGTCCCAGCCCCGGTAGGCGTAGTAGTCGTCCTTCAGCCGCTCGAGGGTCTCTTTCTTGATCAGGCTCCCCTTCATCGGCCCGTCTGGGACCGGCTCCTCCATGAAACGGACCGGGAGCCGGTCGTCGTTCCGGGTGAAACCCTCCCGGGCGGAGCAGCAGCGGATCATGTTCCACTGCCGCTCGGCGATCCGGCGGGCGTCCTCGTAGGTGAGGTTCCAGCCCGTCGCTGCGTTCACCGCTTCGTAGGTGTTCTCGCTGATCCTGAGCGGCCCCCAGAGGGGCTCGCCCAGGTGGCACAGGAGCGCCGAATCGCAGAAGATGAGCCAGTGGTTCACCTCGGCGGCGAGGGCGCCCTTGCCCTCGAGGGTCTTGCGGTCCACCAGGCCGCTCTTCTCGGCCGTCGGCCGGATATCGTGGTGGCTGCCGCCGCGGGGTCCCGTGGCGTAGCCCACGGCCGCGGCGGGGAAAGGCCGGCAGGTGTGGCCGGGCCAGTCGAGGCCCTTATTCTCGATGGTCCAGCGCTCGCTCCCCTTACCGACGATCCGGGCCGCCTCGCGGGTCCCCTTGGCCAAGAGTGCCCCGAGCCCCTCGCGTTTGCCGATCTTCTCGGTCATGGCGAGCATGGCGTCGGCGTTCCCGAAGCGCAGGTCGATTCCCTCCGTGTCCTCCAGGGTGAATACCCCCTTCTCGAAACACTCCATCGCCCAGGCCACGGCCATCGCCGCGTTGATGAGGTCGATCCCGTACTCGTCGCAGATCTCGTCGGCCTTGCAGAGGGCCTCGATGGAATCGACGCAGCAGATGCTCCCGAAGCCATAGACCGTCTCGTAGTCCGGTCCGTTGATGATCGACTTGTAGGGGCCCGAGGGGACGACGCTGTACTTGGTGCAGTTGATGGAGCAGGCGAAGCAGGCCCGATGGCCCTTGACGACCTTCTCCTTCATGGTCTCCCCGGTGATCCCGTCGACCTTGTCGAAGACTTCGGTCTGCCAGTTCCGCGTGGGGAGGATCCCGGCCTTGTTCATGCTGGCCGTGTTGCGCGGGGTCCCGTATTCGGTGAGTCCCTGGACCGCCGCGTTCCCTGAGACGAGCTCGTTGAGCCGCAACGACGTGTTGAAGACCCGCAAGAGGTTCGGGACCGTGACGCTCCCCGTCCCGCGGACGGCGATCGCCTTGAGGTTCTTAGAGCCCATGACGGCCCCCAGGCCCCCCCGGCCTGCCGCCCGGATGTCCAGGAGGATCATGGCGTAGGGAGTCCCCTCCTCGCCCGCCCGGCCGATGGTGGCGATGTGGATTTCATCGTCGCCGATCTCCTTACGGATGATTTCCTGGGCCTTGAAAGGGTTTTTCCCCCAGAGATGGGACGCGTCGCGGATCTCCACCTTCCCGTCGTCGATCCAGACGTAGACGGGCCGATCGGCCCTCCCCTCGACCACCAGGCCGTCATAGCCCGCGAACTTGAGTTCGGGGCCGAAGTAGCCCCCGAAGATGCTGTGGAAGAAGGAGCCCGTCATCGGGGATTTGGCGCAGACCGAGGCGCGCGAGGCCGCGGGGATCATCGTCCCGTTGACCGGTCCGGTCATGAAGACCATCTTGTTTTCGGGGCCCAGGGCATCGATCTTCCCCGGGACCTCGTCGTACCAGAGGCGCGCCGAGTAGCCGACCCCGCCCAGGAAGTCCCGGGCCCAATCCTCCCTCAGGGGTTCCTGGGCCACCTTTTTGTCCGTCAGGTTGATTCTCAAAATTTTTCCGATATATCCGCCATGCTTGAAACCCATGGTCTATTTCCTCCAATCCTTTAGTCTTCCCGGCTGACCGATGCCAGCCATTCGTGGGCGATCCGCTTGGCCTCCGAAGGGGCGGGCCGGGCCGGTTTGGCCTCCATCTCCTTCCAGACGATCGCCCGAGGGAGGCAGACCCGGACACAGACCGGGTTTCCGAAACAGGTGTCGCAGGTCTCCAGAATCGTGGGGACCGGGATCTCCGGGATGTCCACCAGGGTCACCTTGATCCTGGATTTCCGGGGATTGAACTCCCCGGTCTTGACGGCCGAGCAGGCCAATTCGCAGAGCTTGCAGCCGGTGCAGCGTTCCATGTTCACGTCGATGTGCTTTTCCAATGTCCTTCCTCCTGAAGCTTCGGAAGATTTCCATTCACACCCGGCAGATTCGGTCTGGGACCCGATAAACCGGATGCCCCGGCGCCGTGACCATCCGCCCCCTCGATCCGCCCTGTTTGATGCGGGACGAATGGGAGGATGAGAGCCACGGCAGTTCGACCGTCAGGGTCTGACTGTGACACCTTTTCCTTACGTTGAAACAACCGGAGGCACGGCCGTGGCAGGGGGGGTGAAAACTTCATTTGGAACGGGGGAGGGGCCTGACCGGACCTGCCTGGACAACATCAGGTGGGGAGATCTTCTATGCCATAATTGGGTTCTTGGATTCCTTGCTTTCCTCTCACAAAAGTCGCTTTACGCGTAGCGGCACCATAATGAAAAAAACCCTGGATGTCAAGGGAATTTTTCAATGATTCCGTTGATGAAGGCAAAATCGCTTCGGTTGAAAATGACATAATCCCATTACAAAATCTCTGCCCTTGCCCATAAGCAAAGGGGGTGATCACCGTCGGCAAGAAACCCTTCCAGGATACGGTGGCAACGCTGGTGGAAGGACGAGTCCAAAACTTCATCCCCTCGTTGCCTTCGGGGGGTCATCACAACTCGATGACCCTTTCGAAACGCGCGGCAAGCTCCCTGGAATGGGTCACGCAGATGATGGTCTTGTTCCGGAAGAGATCGAAGACATCGTCCAAAAGCTGCTGTTCGGTGTTCTTGTCGAGGGCCGCCGTGAATTCGTCCAGGAGCAGGACCTTGGGATCCCTGAGCAGGGCACGGGCAAAGGCGAGGCGCTGTTGCTCTCCTCCGGAAAGCACGACCCGGTCTCTGCCGATGATCGTGTCGAGCCCCTCGGGAAGTTCATCGATGAGTTTGTCCAGCTTGACCAGCGTCACGGCCCTTTGGATCTCGTCGAGGGGGACGTCATACCAGCCCATGGCGATGTTGTCCCGGATGCTGATCTGGAAGATGTGGTTCCACTGGGTGATGTAGGAATAATAATTGAAATAAACGCTTCGGGAATAGCGGGAGATCTCCTTCCCGCCAAAAAGGATCTGTCCCGCGGCGGGTCGGATAAACCCCGCCAGCAGGTTCAGCAGCGTGCTCTTTCCAGAACCGCTTTTTCCGACGATGGCGACCTTGTCGTTTTCCCGAACGAGCAGGTCGAAGTCCTTGAGGATTGCCTTTCCCCCCTGCTCGTATTGGAAGGTCACCTTCCTGAATTCGATCGTGGTATCGGCCGGGGATTCATCGAGGCTTCTAATCTCCACCGACTCCTCCGGACTTGCCTGCAACGCCTCGATCCTCTGCAGGGGCGCGGAACATTGATAGATCTTGTTGAGGCCTTCGAGGGAAACGCGGAAATTGCTCAGCAGGACCGAGGAGAGGGCATAGTAGGCGATCAGGGTCCCGATGGTGATGGATCCATCGTTTCGGGCCAGGAGGAACCCCCCGATGAAGATCGGCAGGGCGGCGACGAAAAGTCCCAGGGTCTCGGAAACGATGAAGATGCTATCGGCATAGCAGAGGAATCTGCGGTTGGTCTTCCGGTAGAGGCGGGCCTTCCCATCCAGTCGTTCTATGGCCTCTCGCACCTGCTGAAAGATCTTGATCTCGCGAAATCCCTCGATCAGATCCAGGATCACCTCGTTCTGGACGGCAAGATCCTCCCGGGCCTTCTGGGAATGGAGGTAAACGGGCTTGTAGAGCCAGGTGAGGAGGATGAAGTAGGCCAACATGGAGACGCAGAAGATCGCCCCCAGCGTCCAATGCCAGAAGAGGATGAAGAGGGTCATCAGGAGACAGAAGACCAGAAAGGTCGCGCCGGACACAATATTGTTGTAGAAGAAATTCTCCATGAAATCGACATCGTTCATGATCCTGGACAGGATGTCGGCGGTCTTGAAGGTCTTGAAAAATTCGATCGGTTTCTGAAGGACGGTCCTGACCAAGCCCATACGCAGCTCGTAGAAGAGGTTGGAGGACAGTTTCGTGGCCACGGAAATCTGAACGGCCCAGGAGATTCCAAAGAGAGCCATGCTCCCGGCAAAGGCCAGGAAATAGTAAATCATCAGCAGGGTGTCTTTTCTGGCGACCACGTCATCCACGAACCGCTGCAGGAGGTACGGGGCGATGATTCCCCAGATGGACGCGAAAACGGTCAAGAACAGCACCCAGAAGATGTTGAGCCGGTTCTTCTTCAACCCGTCATGAAAGACCCGGTAGAACAACACCAGAAGGAATCGCAAGCTCATAGGCTGTCTCCTCCTTCCCCGTCGGCGGTGCGGGGACCTTCCCCCCTTCTTTCCAGGACGACGACCTTCGGCGTGGGTTTGATGAATTCCTGCTT
Source organism: uncultured Syntrophus sp. (assembly GCA_964403345.1). GTDB lineage: Bacteria > Desulfobacterota > Syntrophia > Syntrophales > UBA5619 > JAKAFS01. Next base: position 6,708 of record CAYOGU010000105.1, read on the forward strand.
GAGGCTGTAGGTATAGGCTCCCTGACAGGGGAGCAGCAACAGATCGCCGCAGTCGATCCGATCGCCGAAATAGGAAAATCCGAAATGGTCCTCCGGTGTGCAGAGGGATCCGCAGATCTGACAGGGTTTTTCGGAAAGCGAAGGGTTGCTCAGGTTGAGGATGGGGAAGTAGTCCGTATCAAAGCGTTCCCATCCGATCGCGTTGATCCCCGCGTCGGTGACCACCAGATCGGGCGCCTTCTTGTCCATGACGGTCATCATCAGGTGCATGGCGTCGTTGCAGATCCAACGGCCCGGCTCGAAGCAGACCCTGCAGGGGGAAAGAAAGCCCAGGTGAACCTTCACGGCCCGGCCGAGCTCCTCGGCGAAGGTCTCGATCGGGACGGCGGGTCGGTGGCAGCGGTTCGGATCTGCCGCCTGGCTTGCCGCTGCCCCTGTTCCGTCCATGGCCGGGCGGACCAGCCGGATCCATTCCCCGGGTTCCGGCCAATACCCCCCTCCCACATCGACGAAACGGATCTTCTCCACCATGGGGGCCGGCAAGGTCGCCAGCTTATTCCCAAGAAGTGTGATGAAATCCGTCTGGGCCTTGGGAGAGAGGTTCCAGCTCGTATGGAACTGTATCCCCTGCAGATCGACGTGAGGGCACCCTTGGGCCGTTTCGAAAAAGTCGGGCAATCCGTCGAGGGGAATCCCGAACTTCCGCCACAGGCCTGTCGGCTGGGTGCAGAGCCGAACGCCCGCCCGGACCACAGCACCCCCTGCGGCCGCGAACCCTTCCAGCGCCTGAAGTTCCCGGAAGCTGTCGATCAGGATCGTCACCGTCCCGAAGTTTTTCACGGCGAGTGCAAGCTCGCTGTCCGTTTTCCCGGGACCGGTGAAGATGACGTCCCCGGCGCTTAGCGCCAGTGCCGTCTCCAGCTCCTTCCCGCTCGAGACATCCAGACCGAACCCTTCCTCGAGGAGGGTTTGGCAGACCGCCGGATGATGGTTGCTCTTCACCGCGAAGTAGAACCGGCAGTCGGGGAATTGTTCACCAAAGGCCCGGCTGAACCGCCTCGCCCGCGCCCTCAGCACATCCGGTTCCAGGATATAGAGGGGGGATCCCTCTTTCTGCGACAGGCGAAGGCAGAGGCTCCTCTTTTCCAGATGCCTACGGACGAATCGTTCGATCTGATCTTTCGCAAGCAGCATCAGTGGCCATCCATGCGGATGCAGATCTTCCCATCCAGTTCGACCAGCGACTCGGCCGGATCTCCGCCGGGGTCCACCCTGGCGACGATATGGCCCAATATCCAGGAATCGTAGTCCTCCGGCGGCAGGGTGATCCTGTGTCCCGGCTTTTTCGACAAGCCGATCTCCAGAACCCTGGGATCAGCCTGAAGGCCGTCGGTATCGATCGCTGCGAGGGTTCCCCCTTGACGGGCGATGATCCGGATCCCCATATACCCTGAAAAATCAGAATCAAAGGGATCGGCCGGGACAATCTCTCCCTGTCCGGCGAAATCCAGGCTGAGCTTGAGGATGTCGAGCCCGCGCGCCCTGCGCAGGAGCGGCGGCAAGCAATCCCCGCCCGGCCTGGGCGCCATTTCCAGAAGGACCATCTCCCCTTCCCGGACCATGAAGTCCAACATGCAGATCGCCCGCTCGACCCCCAGGCTGCTTGCGCATTCCCGGAGCGTTTCCCGAAATCCCCCAGACTCGATTCCCGGCGGCAGGTCATGGCGGAGCAGATAGCCATGGATGGTCCCGAAGGGCCGGTTTCGGGAACGGATCTTCTCTGTCAGGCGGATCGGCTCGATTCGGCTGCCGTCGACGATGAAATCGCAGCTGTACTCCTGGCCGTCGATGAATTCCTCGGCCAAGACGAGTGGCCCAGCCGGCGCGGCGGGGGAGGGGGAGCGGAACAGCCGGTTGGACCGTCCGCTTTCCAGCGCTGCGGCGATCGATCGGTAATGGGTCCGGCATTCCTCGGCTGACCGGCACAGCCATACGTGCTCGCTCCCGCTGCCGGTCAGCGGCTTCAAGACCGCCGGAGCGCCCAGTTCCGCCAGGAAGCGCGCCGCCTCGTCCGGGGAATGGACCCGTTCGGCCCTGGGGCAGTGAAGGCCCCTTTCCCGCCACTTCACTTTGGACAGGTATTTGTCGCGGCACAGGCCAACGGCTTCGCTGGAGGGGTAACGCAGGCCGTACCTTGCGGCCAGCTCTGCGGCCAGGTCCATCGATTCGCAGTCGAAACAGGCGATCCCGCCGAGTTCGGTGCCCCAACGCTCCAGATGCTCGGCCAGGCAGGATACGGCCTGCGGATAATCGACCAGATCGCAGAGGATCTCCTCTTCCGGCCCGGGCCCGGGCTCTTTCGCCAGCCTCCGGAGCTGGGGATCGGTCAGGAAGAGGGCCCTGCCAGGGGCGACTCTCCGGATCCATTCGATGTAATCCGGGGTCGTCCCCACCACCAGGATGGTTTTCTGTGTCTTGACGGACGGCCTCATGCCTTCATGCCCGTTTGCCGGTTTCAGCCCGGCGGGATGACGTGTCGATCACGTACAGGGGACGGGGCTGCAAATGAAAACGCTCCTTCCAGCCGAAATCGCCGCAGAGAAAATCCACGAGGGCGAATCTTTCGATGCACGCCCTTTTGAGATGCTGAAAGTTGATGATTTTCGCCACGCCGGGGTAGTCGGGATTCGTGCCGCCGGCCAGAACCGTGTAATGGGAATTCCAGAGAGCGCCCATGTCCACCGCAAGCACCTCTTCACCCAGCAGGAGCGTGGTGATGCGCAGCATTCCCCGGGACTGCAGCCACGCCGCCAGTGCCTCGAAGGACATGAGGAAACGCCGGTCGTGAAAGTAGGACCTCTCCTTGAAGGAATCGAGATTCATCTCGAAAAGCTTTTCCAGGTCGGGATGATGGTCGAGCCGGTAGCTCAAACCTCGGGTTTCGAGCGGAACGAGTTCCCGGGTCATTTTTTTGCGCGACCGGTTCGAGAATTCCTCCAGGTAGCGCTCGAAGGCGTGGTCGTATCGGGCGGGGATGAAAAGGTAGCCCGTTTCATCCAGGGCACAGCCGTTATCTGCGGGGAAAAAGCCGGCCAGCAGGTACCTCAGGTGCATCGGCCCGGAGACACTCTCCAGAAGGGCCTTTGCAACATCCGGCGTGAAGGATAGGATTTTGTTCTGCTCCAGCCAGGTTTTCTTCTGCCACAATTCCCCGGGGAAGAAGCTGTATCGTCCCGCCTCCTCGATCCAGCTCAGGGGAAGCATCCCGACGATCCTGCCGTCCCGCTCGGCCACATGAAATTCCGGCGCATGGTCATAGGCGCCTGCGAAACAGGCCCTGACCGCCCACAAATCGAAGAGACATTCCCGGGGCCAGAGTCTTTCCCACAAATCCCGGCATTTTTCCAGATCCCGGCAGATCGAAATCTTCAGCATTCTTCCAGCTCATGACGGCCGGCCTTGAGGCTGTTTCCCGAACAGGCCTTTCAGGGAACGATGGGTTCCCCCACAATGGCTCCCGGCAAATGCCCCCGCAACATCGGGGTCGTAGGGTTTGCAGCCGAAGGCATCGATATTAGGATGCCGATTTTTCAGGACGAGGTCCCGTTTCCGCGGCGGGCCTGAGTATAGGGAAATCGGAGCCAAAATGTCAACGAAAACAGGCACCAAAAAGACGTGACCGTTTTCATCCGGACCCTGCACGCGTCCTATTCCTGGAAGCCCGCTTACCCGTCGGCCTGGCGCTCAAGTCGACGGTGCGGCCCCATGTGGCTCAGTAGTCGCTGGTCATGATGAACAGGGGCTTGGACTCGAAGCTCTCGTAGTAGGGGCGCAGCCGGTCGCAGTTGTAGTACTTCTCCACGTCCACGACCTTCTTTATGCTGGTCACCACGTCGATCGGCACGTCGTCGTAACGGCCGTTGCGCAGGCCCACGAGCCGTGCATAGGAGCCGTTCAGGATCAGGTTCAGGGCCAGGTTCCCGAATGCCATGGGGGCGATCGAGTCGATGGCGTCCGGGTCGCCGCACCGGACCAGGTAGCCCAGTCTCTGGCTGATGACGTTGATCTTCCGACCGTGGTTGAACTTGGCGGAGATCTCCTTGATCTGGTCGGAGATCCGATCCCCGATCCCGCCGAGCTTCTTGTGGCCGTACTGGTCCGTCTCCTCCTTCTTGAAGACCATTCCCCCCTCCGCGAACATGGCCCCTTCGGAAATCAGGACGACCGAGTAGC
>CAYOGU010000106.1:0-10922 GCA_964403345.1 uncultured Syntrophus sp.
ATTTAAGCCAACTCGAAAGGGCACTGCCAAAATAAAAGCGAAAGACTCTTGACACTACCGATCGCTAAACACCTATGCGATCCGGTGCCAAAACGAGACGATTACTTTTTCCCCTTGACACGTAGAAACCAGTCCCATATAAGGCTGTCGGCTATAGTGAACACCCCTAAAAAACAGGAGGCTATCGGATTGCCATGAACGACTCGGATGGTGGTCATGGTATCTGCTGCATGAAAAACGAAACACTGCAGCAGGAACTGAACGACCCTGAACCGTGGATATTGAAGCTGGCCTGTGAAGTAACCGATCCGCGCTGCATCTGAGTGTAGCCCTACGGTTTACCTCCGGCCGCGCCTGCATCTACGGCCGAAATGGAGGTGAACCTTGAAATTTCCATTTCCGTTCCCCGGTTTCCGTAAGACAAACACGGCCGGGGACATCAATTCGTCAATCTCAAATTCAGGGAATTCGCGGACCGTAGCGGAACACGAGCGCCGATTGGTCCATCTTTGCTCCATTCCGGTACAGGAGGCGCTTGCTGAGCTTGGGGCGACACCTCATGGGATGGATGCCGCGGATGTCGAACGTCGTCTGGACGAGTTCGGCCTCAATGAAGTTCCGCGCGCCCAGCACCTGGGTTTTTGGGCGGACATCATCCGGCGGTTCAAAAGCCCTCTCATGCTCCAACTGCTCCTGATCGGCATTATTTCCGGCGTAATCGGAGAGATCAAATCGGCAATTATCGTCACCGCCATGGTGATTCTCAGCATAGGACTTTCCTACATCCTGGACCAAAGGTCGAACCGCGCCGTGGAGGCCCTCGGCAAGCGCGTGCAGTCGAGAACCATGGTGATGCGCAACGGCAGGGAAGCCGAGATCAGGATATCCGAGATTGTTCCGGGAGACATTGTCCTGTTGCACGCCGGCTCGATTATCCCGGCGGACCTGCGGCTTCTCTCCGCCAAGGACTTTTTTGTCAGCCAGTCCGCCCTTTCCGGGGAATCGATGGCCGTCGAGAAGACATCCGATGCTTCCCTTGTCCCGGAGCGATCTCCCCTGGACCTGGCCAACGCATGCTTTTTCGGAAGTACCGTAACCAGCGGGACCGCCCGCGCCCTGGTAGTGAACACAGGGGCGCGGACGCTGTTTGGGTCGATATCGGAGCGCATGACGGAATACCGGGAAGAGACGAGCTTCGACCGCGGCGTGCGGTCCTTCGTCTGGCTCATGATCCGCTTCATGGTGGTCATGACCTGCGCGGTATTCTTCATCGTGGGCCTGACCAAGGGCGACTGGGTCGAGGCCTTCCTCTTCGGCCTCGCTATCGCGGTCGGCCTCACCCCCGAGATGCTGCCCATGATCGTGACCGTCAACCTCGCTAAGGGCGCCCTGACCATGGCCGGAAAGAAGGTGATCGTCAAGTATCTTCCCTCTATTCAGAATTTCGGCGCTATCGACATCCTGTGCACGGATAAGACGGGAACCCTCACGCAGGACAAGGTCGTGCTCGAGCATTACGTCGATATAACCGGTAACACGAGCGAAGACGTTCTGAATTACGCCTATCTGAACAGTTATTATCAGACCGGACTTCGCAACCTGATCGACCGGGCGATCCTCGACCACGCCGATCTGGATGTGGAGCAGACGTGCCATCTGGTGGACGAGTTGCCGTTCGACTTCCAGCGTCGCCGCATGTCCGTCGTGGTGGACTACGAAGGGGATCATGTCCTGATCTGCAAGGGAGCGGTGGAAGAGATCTACTCCTGCTGCAGCCACTATCAGATACAGGACGAGGTCTACCCCCTTATCGATCTGATCCGGGAAGACCTCTTCGAGGAGGTCGAGCAGCTCAACAAGGACGGCTTCCGCGTGCTCGGCATCGCCTACCGTGAATTTCCCCGCGGGAAAACCTCCTTCACCGTCTCCGACGAGAAGGAACTCGTACTGCTGGGGTACATCGCCTTTTTCGATCCGCCGAAGGAATCGGCGGCTGAGGCCCTGAAACTCCTGCTGCACGCCGGCGTCAAAGTCAAGGTCCTGACGGGAGACAATGCGCTGGTCACCGGAAAGGTCTGCCATGACGTCGGGCTCGCGGCGCAAAGTGTCATTACGGGAGCGGAACTCTCGGTGCTTTCGCCCGAGGCGTTCGCTCGGACCGTGAAGGAATCGGATGTATTCGCCAAGCTCACTCCCGGACAGAAGGAGCAGATCGTTCGGAGTCTGCGCGACGGCGGCCATGTGGTGGGATTCCTGGGGGACGGCATCAACGACGCTCTCGCCCTGAATGCGGCCGATGTCGGAATTTCCGTGGACTCCGCGGTGGATGTGGCCAAGGAGACCGCCGATATCGTGCTTCTGGAGAAGAGCCTGCTGATTCTCGAAGAGGGGATCATCGAAGGACGCAGAGTGTTCGCCAACATCATCAAGTACATCCGCATGGGAGCCAGTTCCAATTTTGGAAACATGTTCAGTGTGGTCGGCGCAAGCTATCTGCTGCCGTTTCTGCCGATGCAGCCGGTCCAGGTCCTGATGAACAACCTCCTCTACGACTTTTCCCAGACTGGGATCCCTACCGACAAGGTGGATGAAGAACTGATTGTCAAGCCGCTAAAATGGAACATCGACAACATCAAGCGTTTTATGGTCTTCATCGGACCGGTGAGTTCCATCTTTGACTATGCCACCTTTGCGCTGATGTGGTTCTTTTTCCATTGCAGCGCCTTTCTTGATCCGGCCCTGGGCATGCAGGAAAAGGAGGCGCTGGCCAGGCTTTTCCAGACCGGATGGTTTGTGGAATCGCTCCTGACCCAGACGCTGATCGTCCACATCATCCGGACGAGGAAGATCCCCTTCCTGGGAAGCCGTGCCTCGGTCCCGATGACGTTTGCCACGGTGGCGATCATGGCGATCGGCGCATGGCTGCCGTATTCGCCTTTTGCAGAGACATTGGGCATGGTTCCCTTGCCCCCAGTCTATTGGGTATGGATCGCCGGGTTCCTGCTTTCCTACACCCTTCTGACGCACCTCGTGAAAACCTGGTTTTTCAACCGTTACGGAGGTGATTGATTATGGATACATTGCTGGACGCCCTTCAGGAAGGAAGATTGATCGAACTTCCCGACCATGACAAAAAAGATGCCCTGCAGTTTCTGGCCCACATTCTGGAAGCGATTCCATCGATTCCGACCGGCACCGACGTGGTGGGGATGGTGATGAGAAGGGAGATTTCCACCAATACGGCGTTGGGAACGGGGTGGGCCTGCCCCCATGCCCGGGTGCCTTTCGAAGGGGATCTCATGTGCGTCGTGGGATGGAGTCCCGTCGGGATCGATTACGGCGCCGCGGACGGTATTCCCGTATCCATCATCGTCATGCACCTGGTACCGCCGAACCAGCGGAATCATTACCTGCGGGAGGTATCCCTCCTCGCCAAGGCATTGAAATCCTATCCCGGAATCGAAAAGTTGCGGTCATCCCGGGAATTGAATGATATCCGCAATTACCTGCTCGATCTGATCAGCACGACCAAGGAAACCGTCGGCCCCGACACACGCGCCCGGATGATCCGGCTCCAGGCCAAGCCGGGCGTAGAGGCCATACCTGCTCCGGATCTGTCAGCCCTCACCATTGAACCCCTGACCCTGGTCGCGGCTCCCGGCCAGAAGCCGATCGTGCTCACTCAAAATCCCGGTCTGGTGGACGCCTTGGATTCCGCGCGCGGGCTGATGGAGGGTATCTCTGACCGCGGTCTCTTCCAGATCGCAGGATGGCGGGTCATCAAACGGGGGTCGGTCACCTACCAAGGCGATCGCGTCGTTTATGACTGCCTGGCAATAAAAACGGGGAACGGGAATTCGAAACCGATCAGATAAGTTTCATCTGCTGCCCTGAAGAAGTGGCGGGATAGCTGGTTGCATTTTCCCAGAGGGTTGTAGTTTTAGGTAAATGATCCCATTTTGGCACCTGCGTTAATTACGATTCCTTAATCGGCAGTGAGATGAGAGCAGGGCATGCAGGTATCTGCTGAAACAATGCCTCAAAATGGACATCGGTTTTGCCCTCGGTGTCCCTGCAGGAAGTTCCATTAACTGGCCGACGAGAGATCCCGTTGCCCGTGTTGCAAGCACACCTTCCATGGCTTCTCCGGAAAGTGGATCAACGAGGGGCGATTGACCTGTGTCCAGTGGCTGTAGAGTACACGGCAATGACGAGGGATCGAAGCGCAACGCCGCATCCGGACTTCTTACGAAGCCGCCCCTATTTGATGCAGACCCTTCTGACCTGCTTGAAGTCGGTCAGACCCTTGAGCGACTTGAGAATCCCGTCCTGGAGCAGGGTCGTCATCCCCTCGGACATGGCCAGATCCCGAATCGCCTCCACCGTCTCGTGCTTCTGGATCAGCCGCCTGATCCCGTCCGTGGAGACGATCAGTTCGTGGATCCCCATCCGTCCCTTGTAGCCCGATTTGTCGCAGGCGTCGCAGCCCTTCGGCCGCCAGAGGGTGAACTTGTCGTCGTAGACGATGTTCAGCTTGCGGAACTGCTCCTCCCCGTAATGCTGGACGATCTCGTCGAACTCGCTCCGGTCGGGATGGTAGGCCTCCTTGCACCGGTTGCAGAGGGTCCTGACGAGCCGCTGGGCCAGGATCCCCAGGAGGGCGTCGGCGAAGTTGAGCGGGTCGATCCCCATGTCCAGGAGGCGCACGATCGTCTCCGGGGCGCTGTTGGTGTGCAGGGTGCTGAAGACCAGGTGGCCCGTGAGGGACGCCTCGACGCCGATCTTGGCCGTTTCGAAGTCGCGCATTTCCCCCACCATGATGATGTCCGGGTCGGCCCGGAGGAAGGAACGCATGGCGGCGGCGAAGTCGAAGCCGATCTTCGGCTGGACCTGGACCTGGCGCAGGCCGTACTGGGTGATTTCCACGGGGTCCTCGGCCGTCCAGATCTTCCGGTCCGGCCGGTTGATCTCGTGGAGGGCCGCATGCAGGGTGGTCGTCTTCCCCGAACCGGTGGGGCCGACGACGAGGAGAATCCCGTAGGGCTTGTCCAGGATGGACTTGAGCTCCCGGAAGTTCCGCTCCAGCATCCCCATGGCGGTCAAGGGCAGGGTGTCCCCGGCCTTGGCCAGGATGCGCATCACCACGTCCTCGACGCCTCCCTGGGTCGGGATCGTGGCCACGCGGAGTTCGATCTCCTCGCCGCCCGGCTTCCGGAACTTGATCTTGCCGTCCTGGGGGAGGCGCCGGACCGTGATGTCGAGGTTGGACATGATCTTGATGCGGGAGACGACGGCCGCCCGGTAGCTGAAGGGGAGGGTCTGGTAGAGGGCGCAGTCGCCGTCGACGCGGAAACGGACCTCCACGTTCTTCCTGGCCACGTTGGGTTCGATGTGGATGTCGGAGGCCCGCTTGGCCTGGGCGTCGAGGATGATCTTGTTGACGATCTGCATGATCACGCTGTCCGACTCGGTGACCGACCCCTCGTCCTCTTCTTCCTGAACCTCCTCGTCGGCCTCCAGCTTGCCCAGGATATCGGTGATCGAGGATTCGTCCTCGGGGGAATTGTAGAAGAGGTTGATGTACTTGACGATGTCCTCGGCCATGGCCACGTCGTAGCGGACCGCCTTGGTCTTCAGGAGGTTCTCGATCATGTCCCGCTTGAGGATGTTGTTGGGGTCGTCCACGATCACATGGATGACGCCGTCCTTCTTCTCCAGCGGGACCCAGAGCTCGCGGCGGAGGTACTCCTTCTTGAAGTTGCTCAGCAGGTCGCCCGGGATGGGGACCTTGTCCGAGAAGCTGATGAACTTGCAGTGATAGAATTCCTCGAAGGCCTTGCCGATGTCCTCGCGGGAGATCCGGTATTTCCTCATCAGGAAGGTCTCGATCGACTCCTTGGCCTCCCGGGCCTCTTCCCAGGCGCTGTCGAGCTCCTCTTCCTTGAGCAGGTCGTGGCTGATCAGGAAATCGAAGCGGGTCTTGCGCCTCCTGGCGTACCGCTCCTGGTTGTAGAAGGCGACCCCCAGGACGTCCGCGATCTCCTGGACGAACCCCTTTTCCTCCTCGGAGAATTTGCCGGTGCCGCCCTTCTTGTTGAGGATCTGGAGGACCCCCTGGAGGGACTTGTTGTGGAAGATCGGGGCGGCCAGGATCTGCTTGGTCCGGAATCCCGACCGCTTGTCCCAGCTCACGTCGAAGGCCAGCTGCCGGTCGATCTGCTTGAGCTCTTCGGCGTCGTAGGCGTCGGCGATGTTGACCACCTTCCCGGTGTTGGCCACGTAGCCGGCGATGCTCCGGTTGTTGATGGGGACGCGGATTTCCTTGATCTGGGTTCCGACCAGGAGCATCGAGTAGATCTCGGAGCGCTGCTTGTCCACCACGTAGGTGGTGATGGAATGGGCATTGAAGAGGTTCAGGATGCCGTCCTTCAGGTCCACGAGGATCTGTTTGATGTTCCGGGCGGCGTGGATCCGGTTGGTGATGTCGACCAGCGCCTTGCGCAACAGAAGTTTTTCTTCGAGTTCGGTGACCTGGTCGTCTCTGGGCTGGTCGATCATGGTTTTCTCCGCCGGCGGGATTCGTGAAGGCCCCATGGCCTGTAAAAAGGCTAAATCAGAATCGAAAAATATGCAATCCCCAGTTTTCCCGTCCGCTTTCGGCCGTTTATCCCGATGACCGCCGTCTCCTAGGCCTCGGTCACGATCTTGGAGAAGTCCGCCAGATCGTGGAAGAGGGTGGAGATCGACCTGAGCAGGGCCAGACGGTTCGAACGGATCTTCTCGTCCTGGGCCATCACCAGGACGGCCTCGAAGAAGGCGTCCACGGGTCCGCGGAGCCTGGCCATCTCGCTGAGGGCCTCGGGATAGCGGCCTTCGTCCAGACGGTGCGCCACGGTCGAGCGGATCGTCAGGAAGGCGTCGTGGAGGTTTCGCTCCTCGGGGGTTTCGAAAAGGGCCGGATCGACGGAGCCGCCCTCGAAGCCGCGGCTGATGTTGACCACCCGCTTGAAGGCGATCGCCAGGGGCTGGTAATCGGGATGGGCCTTGAAGGCCTCCATGGCCCGGATCTTGTCCTCGGCCGTGTAGAGACGCCCGAGCCCCGTGGCCAGAACCGCATCGACCACGTCGTAGGGACGGCCCTGGGCGATGAGCTGGTTTTCGAACCGGCCCCGGAAGAACTCCGTCACGTCGGCCTTGACCTCCGCGGCCGGCCGCTTCAGAAGCGGACCGAGGATGGCGAGGCTGTCGTCGATCAGGGACTCCAGGGCAAGGGGCCATCGCCTGGCCAGGAGGATGTTGAGGATGCCCAGGGCCTGACGGCGCAGGGCATAGGGGTCGGCCGTTCCCGTCGGGATCAGGCCGACGCCGAAGAACCCGCAGATCGAATCCAGCTTGTCGGCGATGCCGACCACGGCCCCCACCTCGGTTTCGGGGAGCTCGCCGCCCGCTCCGGTCGGGAGGTAGTGCTCGTAGATGGCCTTCGCGACGACCGGGTCCTCCCCGGCCAGGAGGGCGTACTCCCGGCCCATGATCCCCTGGAGTTCGGAAAATTCGCCGACCATCTGGGTATCGAGGTCCGCCTTGGCCAGAAATGCCGCCCGGTCCACCTGGGCGGCGAAGTCCGCCTGCCTGCCGCCGAGGGACGGCGCGACGTGCCGGGCGATCCGGCCGGCGAGGGTCCTGAAGCGGATCACCTTCTCGTAGGAGGTCCCCAGCAGGGTGTGGAAGACGACCCTCTTGAGGTCCTCGACGCGCCGCTCGAGGGGGATCTTTTGGTCCTCCTCGAAGAAGAACCGGGCGTCGGCGAGACGGGCGCGGATCACCCGCTCGTTGCCCCGCCGGACCACGTCAGGGTCCCGGGCGAGGGTGTTGTTCACCGTCAGGAAGTGGGGGAGGAGCGCGCCCTTGCCGTCGAGCACCGGGAAGTACTTCTGGTGGGACATCATCGTCGTGATCAGCACCTCCCTGGGGAGGCTCAGGTATTCCGGGGCGAAGCTCCCGCAGACGACGGTGGGGTATTCGGTCAGGTAGGTGACCTCGTCGAGGAGATCGTCGTTCCGGAGCGCCTGGCCGCCGACGGCGGCGGCCGCTTTGGCGACCTCTTCGGCGATGATCCGCCGCCGCTCGGCGGGATCGGGGATGACGAACCGCTCCCGGGTCTTGGCCAGGTAATCCTCCAGGCCGGACACGGGGAAGGTGCCGGGGCTCATGAATCGGTGCCCGCGGCTTTCATGGCCGCTTCGGATCCCGGCGATCTCGATCGGGACCACCTGGCCGGCGAAGAGGGCCACAAGCCAGTGGATCGGCCTGGCGAACCGGAACTCCAGGTCGGACCAGCGCATCGATTTGCGGAAGGGGATCCCGGTGATCACCTTGGTCAGGATCCCGGGCAGGAGCCCCGGCGTGGGGGCGCCGACGATCTTCCTGCGGGCGCAGATGTATTCGCCCTTGTCGGTGGTCACGGTGACGAGCTCCTCGACGGCGATCCCCTGTCCCCTGGCGAATCCCATGGCGGCCTTGGAGGGATTGCCCGAAGCGTCGAAGGCCACGCTCTTGGCGGGGCCGAGCTTTTCCAGCAGCTGGTCCTCCTGGCGCTCGGCCACGACGGCGGAAAGGAAGAGACGGCGCGGGGCGCCCAGCGTGCGGACCGCCTCGCAGGGGATGTGGTTTTCCTTCAGTTCATCCTGGAAAAGCGTCTCCAGGTCCTTGAGCGCCTTCGGCAGAAAGGCGGCCGGTATCTCTTCAGTGCCGATTTCGAGCAGCAGTTCCTTGCCCATCGTGATCTCCCATCGTGGTCTTTTGGTCTGTGAAACCCTCCGGCGTCCCCATCAGGTCCGGTTCAGGAGGGGATAGCCCATGGCCTCCCTCTGCTTGAGGTAGCCCTCGGCGCTCAGCCTGGCGAGGTTGCGGACCCGGCCGATGTAGCTGGTCCGTTCGGCGACGCTGATGGCCCCCCGGGCGTTGAGCAGGTTGAAGGTATGGGAACACTTGAGGCAATGGTCGTAGGTCGGCAGGACCAGGCCCTTTTCCGCCATCCGGACCCCCTCGGCCTCGTACATGTCGAAGCGCTTCCGGAGTTCGGGGATGTCGGCGGCCTCGAAATTGTACACCGACCATTCCACCTCGCTCTGGTGATGGACGTGCCCGTACTTGATCCCCTTGGTCCACTCCAGGTCGTAGACGTTGTCGATGCCCTGGAGGTACATGGCGATCCGTTCGGTGCCGTAGGTCAGCTCGGCGCTGACGGGCCGGCAGTCGAAGCCGCCGACCTGCTGGAAGTAGGTGAACTGGGTGATCTCCATCCCGTCCAGCCACACCTCCCAGCCCAGGCCCCAGGCCCCGACGGTGGGCGATTCCCAGTTGTCCTCCACGAAGCGGATGTCGTGCTCGAGGGGGTCGATGCCGAAGCTCTTGAGGGAATTCAGGTAGAGTTCCTGGATGTTCGTCGGCGACGGCTTCATGATGACCTGGTACTGGTAGTAGTGCTGGAGGCGGTTGGGGTTCTCGCCGTAGCGGCCGTCGGTGGGCCTGCGGGAAGGTTCCACGTAGGCCACGTTCCAAGGTTCCGGTCCCAGAGCCCTAAGAAAGGTGGCGGGGTTGAAGGTCCCGGCCCCCTTTTCCACGTCGTAGGGCTGCTGGATGACGCATCCCTGAGCGGCCCAGTACCGCTCGAGGGCCATGATCAGTTCCTGAAAGGTCACTGAAGCCTCCTAACCGTTTAAATCCTGTTATTCCTAGATCTTATAACCATTTGAGCCGAATGGTTTCTAACACGGCCCCAGGCGGGTGTCAATAACTATCCGCCCTGGCGGCCGCGCGTGATCGTGCCTGGCGGGGGCTCGTTTTGTGTCCGGGGATGGATTTCGGGCGCTCAGGAAGCTTTTTCGACCCTGCACAGTGCATGAGCCTTGGCGGCGGTGCATCCGTTTGAATCAGAGGCCGAGACGCCGGATGTCGTTCAGGACGTGCAGGGACTTGAGTTCCCGGCCGAGGAGATGGCGGATGAAAAGGGTCATCATCCGGCGGCCCTCCTCGGCGGAGGGTCCCGTCAGGAGCAGCCGTCCCAGCTTGTCGACGGCCATCTCCCGCCCCATCAGGAGCGTCCGGATGGTCCCCAGCGACAGCGGGAGCGCATCGGGGCCTCTGGGGGTGCAGGAGCCGCAGGCAATGCCCCCGGCGGCGGGATCGAAGCGGTAGCACGATCCCCCGGAGAGAGGCGCCTTGCAGATCTGGCAGCGGTCCAGGACCGGTTCGTACCCGGAGAGCTTCAGGATGCGGATCTCGAAGAAGCGCAGGATGGCTTCGGTGACCGGCCCCGCCTCGATCAGGCCCAGGAAGTCGGCCAGGAGGGCGAAGACGGGCTCGTTCTTCTTCTCCTCGGGGGTGAACTGCTCGGTCAGGTCGATCAGGTAGGAGGCCATGAGCGTCCGCTCCAAGTCGGCGCGGATCGACGGGAAATGGCTGATCACGTCCGAGGACTCGATCAGGGCCAGGCCCTCGGAGGAGCGGCGCGAGAAGAGGATCGTGGAGCGGCAGAAGGGCTCCAGGGCGTTGGCGAAACGCTTGCGGCTCCGCCTGGCCCCCTTGGCGATCCCCCGGATCTTTCCGAAGCCGGTCGTGATGAAGGTCACGATCCGGTCCGATTCGCCGTAGTCCAGGAGCCTCAGGACGATCGCCTCCGTGCGGTGGAGGGGGCGGGCGGGGCGTGCGCTCATGGGCGGTCCTGGGAATCCCGGTATCGGATGGCGCCGCCGACGACGGTCAGGACCGCCTTGCCCTTGAAGATCCAGCCGTGGAAGGGGGTGTTCTTGCCCCTGGACCGCATGAGCGCCCGGTCGAGGGTCCAGATCCTCTCGGGGTCGATGACGGTGACGTCGGCATCGGCGCCTTCGGCCAGGGTGCCCTTCGGGATGCGGAGGATC
>CAYOGU010000107.1:0-10897 GCA_964403345.1 uncultured Syntrophus sp.
CATGCGCATGCCGTGGCGGTGCACCACGTGGCCGATCTCGTGGGCCAGCACGCCTATCAGGGCGTCGTCGCTGATGCTCCACTCGCTGTCGGAGAGGCCATGGGCCTGCGGGCCCTCGGCTTCGAGGCCACGGTCCTGCACACGCCCGGCCATTCGCCAGGGTCGGCGAGCCTAATCGTGGACGGCCAGATCGCCCTGGTGGGGGACACCCTCCTGGGCACCCTCCCCCGTTCGGTCTTCCCGCCCTTTGCCGACGATCCCGAGGAGATGATCCGCAGCTGGGGGAGGCTCCTCAGGACCGGCTGCACCCTCTTCCTGCCCGGCCACGGTTGGCCCATTACCCGGGACCGCCTGGAGCGGCAGTTCAAAAGGCAAGGCCGCCCCCTGCTGGGGTCCTTCGCCACGCACTAGAGGCGGGCGGGGCCTTACCGGTCCTCGCAGACCACGGAGATCGCCGCAGTCGTGTTGGGCTCGAGATTGGCCCAATAGAAGGCGCTGCGTGCCGGGTTATCGTAATGTGTCTCAGAGGTCGGGGATACCCCGGGCAGGCTGCAGTTGATCTGATGATGGGTTGAACTCAAAATATTCGACAGGATAATCGAAGAGACGGAGCACAGGTCCGACAGATCCCGTTCCCCTGACTTGGATGCCAGGACATCCAATCTCTGTGCGGTGCACCCGGGGAAGGAAAGGGGCGTGGCTTGCGGCGTCACCGTCCGTGCCTCAATTAAAAACCAGAATAATCAGCTGGTTATAGATTTGCGGCTTCGCCCGCTGCAGGCCCGGTGGGCAGGGGCCGCCCACGATGTGGGCAGGCCGCGATCCGCGGATGGAGTGGATTTAATCGGAAAAGGGTGGTAGATACAACCCATATTCAGGGCCGTTGAAATGGTTCCATCTCCGCTTTCAAGGTGCAGACATGACCGAGCTTTCCGAAAAGACCATCGGGGCTGACTTTCCGCACTGCAACCGTCACCCCTTCGTGTTCATGAGACAGGGAGTCTGAAAGAGAGCGATGAGTCCGACAGGGAGCAGGATCCCGATCCGGGGGCAGAAGTCGTCGAAACCCAGGATATGGGCCGGCGGTAAACGGCTGGCGGGGGGTCAGAAAGCGTCAGGAACCGATGATGCGCCGGCCGGGCGAAGGCCGAAGCCGAAGTCGAAGCGGGCCCGGGTTGGCGAGACCGACGGGAGCAGGGCCGCGCGCTCCCGTCGGCTGTGGGCCGCCAGCGGGATCGCCCTGGTCCTGGTGATTGCCGGGCTGCTGCTCCTGCCTGCCCAAAAGGACGTGACGCCGACGCCGCCCGCTTCCTCTCTCGGGATGGGGGGAACCGCAGGGGGCTCGGGTCCCCAGGCCCTGATGAAGACCGCTATCCTCCCGGGCGATGCGACCCCGGAGGCACCGCTTGCCTTCATTCAGACCGTCCGCCTGGTGCCCCAGCAGCCCACCCGGAAGGACAACCTGAAGGCAGAGGTGGTCCTCGCCCAGGGTGCCCCGGAGAAACTCGCCTTTACCTATCGGTGGAGGGTCAACGACCGGATCGTGGATGAGGCCAAGGGGAACACCCTGAACCTCTCTGGGCTCAAGAAACAGGACCGCATCAGCGTCGCCGTGACGCCCCTTGCCGGCGAAACATCCGGATTCACGGTCGAAAGCCCCGTGGTCGCCGTCCATACCGTCGCCCCGACCCTGGAGATGGAGATCCGGAGCCCGTCGAGCAAGGTCGGGGCGCCCATCGAGATGCAGCTTCTCAGCGTTGCGCCGGACAGCGCTGCGGTCACCTTCGCCCTGGAGCCTCCCCACCTTCCGGGCATGACCCTCGATCCTGTCTCCGGGAAGATTTCCTGGAGCCGCCCCCTGGACCAGAAGGGCCCTTTCCGATTCGGCGCCTCCGTGACAGACGACAACGGGACCAGGGTCGCCAGGGTTTTCGAGATTGACGTCAAAGAACCCGCCCCCGGAAACACGATCCCCTGAAAATGTTTTCTGCGTCGGTGGCGGCAGCCGGGCCTAGCCCAAGAGCTCGCCCCGGGTGGAGACCTTTGCGACCTTGAGGGGGATCTGCTTTCCCGAAAGAGTCAACGCCTTCTTCACGATGACCGGCATCCCCTGGCAGCAGGGGACCTCCATCACGGCGACCGTGACGCTCTGGATTTCAGCCTGGGCGAAGATGGCGGCCAGCTTCTGGACGTAGGCCTCGGCGTCGTCGAACTTGGGGCAGCCCATGAGGAGGATCTTTCCTCTCAAGAGGTCGTCGTGGAACCGGTGGTAGGCCCCTGGGACGCAGTCCGAGGCGACCAGAAGGTCCGCCCCGTTCAGGAAGGGCGCTGTCGGCGGGACCAGGTGGATCTGGATCGGCCAGTGGGTCAGGGCCGAGATGCCCGAGGCGGGCCGGGAGACAGGGGCGTTGGCCCGCTCGCAGGCCGTCTGGGGCTTGAAGGTCTGGATCACCGAGGAGGGGCAGCCGCAGGGGAGTGTTTTCCCGGCATGGGTCGCAGGCGCAGACTTCGGCGTCGAGGCATGGCCGGCGTGGCCTTTGCCCGTATGGGCGTAGCCGGTCGCCCGAACGTGCGCCATGGCGGCCGCCTCGTCGAAGGCCTCGACTTCGGCGTCCACGACCTGGAGGGCCCCCTCCTGGCATTCGCCCAGGCAGGCCCCCAGGCCGTCGCAGTACTTCTCCGCCACGAGTCGCGCCTTGCCGTCGATGACCTGGATCGCGCCCTCGGCGCAGCATGGAACGCACAGGCCGCAGCCGTTGCACTTCTCCTCGTCGATTTTGATGATCTTTCGGGTGGTCTTCATATCTGCCTCCGTTTTTCCGTTTGTCCTTATTCTGTTGCCGCCCTAGGGCGGCCTCTTCGTTCCTTACGGCCCCCTTATTCCACGGTCCGATAAAAAGCGCTTTGACATAAGTCAAGCGAATGTGTAGTTTATTGAATACTTGGGAGAAGACGATGATCGATGTAGCCGGACAGCTCGCCGGGATCCCCCTTTTCTCCGGTCTTTCGAAGGAACAGGTCGCGGCCCTGGCCCGGATCGGAGTGAGGCGGGCCTGCAAAAAAGGGGAGCAGCTTTTCGCCGAGGGGGACGAGGGGTCTGGCTTCTACGTGGTCCTGACGGGCCGCGTGAAGATCTCCAAGGTTTCCCCGGAGGGGAAGGAGCAGATCCTCCACATGGTCGGTCCCGGGGAGCCCTTCGGAGAGGTTCCCGTTTTCGCCGGCCAGGGGTTCCCGGCGGACGCTGCGGCAGCCGCCCAGTCGACAGTCCTCTTCTTCCCGCGGGTCGCCTTCGTCGGCCTGATCAAGCGGGACCCGACCCTCGCCCTCAACATGCTGGCCCAGCTCTCGCGGCGCCTGCGCCAGTTCGCGGGTCTCGTCGAAGACCTCTCGCTCAAGGAGGTTCCCGGGAGGCTCGCCAAGTACCTTCTGTACCTGGTGGACCGCGACGGCCAGGGCGCGGTGGAACTGGACATCTCCAAGGGTCAGATCGCCTCGCTCCTGGGGACGATCCCCGAGACCCTGTCGCGGATCCTCGCAAGGTTCGACCGGGAGGGGCTGATCCGCTCGAAGGGAAAGCAGATCCGGATCGTGGACCGGGAGGGCCTCGAACGGATCGCCCAGGAGGGACGATAACGGTACGGGACGGGGTCGGTCCCCGTTAATTCTTATTGAGGTTCTGAAGGTTATGGAGATCGTGGATTTGAAGAGCAGGGAAGTCTCCGGTGAGGGAGGGCGGGGCATTTCGGTTATCGCCGAGGAACCCCATCTGACGATCCGGCAACTCCGCCTGGACCCCGGCTGCGAGGTCCCTGAACACATTACGGACGCCCCGGTGACGATCCAGGTCCTCCGCGGGGAGGGGGTTTTCACCGAGAACGGCCGGAGCGCCCGGGTCGGGCCGGGCAAGCTCCTGCGTATCGCCAGAGGCGTGCCGATGGGGATCGCGAACGCATCGGCGGAACCCCTGGTCGTCCTGGCCATCCGGACGCCGCTCCCCGAGAAGGCCGTGCCGGAATCCTGCCTGGACGGCTGGGAGGGATGCTTCGTCAACCTCATCGATTTCGCCCCGGTGAAACCGGGGAAGGAGGAGGCCTTTGTGGAATGGTTCCGCCGTTCCAGCGAGATCTTCGCCCGTCACCGCGGGTTCGTTTCCCGGAGTCTCCTCGAACCGATGGAGGGCGGGAGCCGCTACGCCGCGATCGTCGAGCACGAGTCCAAGGAGACCTTCATGGACATGCACCTGAGCGACGACCGCCAGCAACTCTTCCGGGAAGCGGAGCCTTTGGTCATGGGGGCCTCGAAGCCCCATTTCTACCGGCTGCGTCTCGCCTTCCGCAAATAGCGGGGGCGTCCTGGAGGCCAGTGGGACCGAAGGGCGGAGGATGCACCGTCGGATTGAGTACAGAAAGGAGAAGGCATGAAGCCGATCGGACCGTTGATGCGGGAACACCGTTTGATCGAGAAGATGCTGGCGCTGGTCGGTAAGGAGGTGGAGCGGATCCACAGGCTCCAGAAGGTCGATCCTCTCTTCGTCGACACGGCCGTCGATTTCATCCGGACCTACGCCGACCGGACGCACCACGGCAAGGAGGAGGACATCCTCTTTCGGGACCTGGCGAAAAAGCCGATGAGCACCGAGCATGCGCGGATCGTCGCGGAGCTCGTCGAGGAGCACCGGTACGCCCGAAGGACGGTCGGCCGCCTGGTGAACGCCAAGGACCGGTACCTGAAAGGCGAACCGACGCTGACCGAGGTCGTCGGCGCCCTGGAGGAACTGACCGTCTTCTATCCCCGCCACATCGAAAAGGAGGACAAGCACTTCTTCTACCCGATCCTGGAGTATTTCAGCCCTGCGGAGCAGGACGCCATGCTGCAGGAATTCTGGGAGTTCGACCGGAGGATGATCCACGAGAAATACAGCAGGATCGTCGAGCGTCTGACGGCGGCGGAAGGTCCCCGGGATTCCGTGTAAAAATCCATTGGCCCGCCCTCACTGAAATCTCCAGGTCTGGCGGCGGATCAGCAAAGGACAGAAAATAGCGATGGATAAACGGATGGAAGTGCTGGAAGGGGCCATTGATCTTCATTTTCACGCCACTCCCGATCTTCATGACCGGTTGCTCGACGAAATCGAGATTGCCCATGAGGCTCAGGCAGCCGGGATGAGGGCATTGCTCTATAAAGACCATTACGGGATCAATGCCAATCGGATGTATTATGTAAGAAAAGCCGTTCCCGACATTCAATCCTTTGGCGGAGTTGTCCTCAACCCGTCGGTGGGCGGGCTCAACCCCAGCGCCGTGGAAGCGGCCATCGCCTTCGGAGGGAAGGAGGTCTGGATGCCCTCCATCTTTTCCGATGCCCATGTCAGGCATTTCAAGGGAACCTATGCCGCACTGCCGGGCAGGGTCCAGTGGCCGGAGAAAGGGATCTCCCTGCTCGATGGGGAAGGGAAACTTCTCCCGGCGGTAAAAGAGATCCTGGATATGATTGCCCACGCCGATATCCTTCTGGGAACTTCCCACTGTTCGGCTGAAGAGAGCCGTATCTTGATCGAAGAGGCCTTCCAGCGGGGGGTGAAAAAGATCCTCATTACCCATCCGCACAATGAAGTCCCGGATCTTTCATTGGAAGTCCAACTGGAATTTGTTCGAAAAGGGGCTTATCTGGAACACTGCTTTGCGGCGACCACCCCCATGTTTTTCAATGCCCGGATTCAGGATCTGGTCGAGGCAATCCGCAAGGCGGGTCCGGAACGGTGCGTGATCGCCTCGGATTTGGGTCAGGTCTGCAATCCGTCACCGGTGGAAGGATTGCGGATGTTTATCCTCGTGTTGATGGCCCTGGGCATTACCCGCCAGGAGATCGATATCATGGTGCGCAAAAATCCGGCGAAACTGTTAGGACTTGATTAGGAAGAATCCCCGCTCCGGCCGGAGCTGTATCTCTCTGGGAGATTCGGCCGTGGTGCGCTAGATTCGGCAGGCTGGCTGAGGCGTCCCCGAGGGGGTCAGGACGATCTGCCAGACTTGGATGCTCCGGGCGCGGAAGGCGCCGGCGCAGGAGAGCAGGTAGTACTCCCACATCCTCTTGAACCGTCCGTCGTAGGCCCCCTTCAGGCTGTTCCAGGCCCTCTGGAAGTTCGCGTGCCAAGCCATCAGCGTCTTGTCGTAGTGAGGACCCAGGTTGTGCCAGTCCTCTACGACGAAGAGCCCCTCTACGGCCCGGCTGATCTGGGCGATCGAGGGCAGCATCCCGTTGGGAAAGATATAGCGGTTGATCCAGGGATCGCAACCGAGACGGGAGTGGTTGCCGCCGATCGTGTGGAGCAGGAAGATGCCATCCGATCGGAGACAGCGGTGCACGACCTCCATGAACCTCCGGTAATTGCGGCTCCCCACATGTTCGAACATGCCGACGGAGACGGCCTTATCGAAGCAGCCCCGGATGTCCCGATAGTCGCAATCCAGGATCGTCACGGGCAGCCCCTTGCACCAGTCGCGGGCGTGGCGGATCTGCTCCGTCGAGATGTTCACGGCCGTGACAATGCTGCCGTAGCGCTCTGCCGCGTATTTCGCAAGCCCCCCCCATCCGCAGCCGATGTCCAGGAGCTTCTCTCCTGCGGCCAGGCCGAGCTTCCGGCAGATGAGCTCCAGCTTCTTGAACTGGGCCTCGGCCAGATCGTCGGTGCGGTCGAAATAGGCGCAGCTGTACTGCAATAGGGGGTCGAGGAAGGCCCGGAAAAGGTCGTTTCCGAGGTTGTAATGCCGCTCGGCGACCACCGGCGAGCGGGACCGGCTCTGGCGGTTCAGGAAGAGGGTCGAGAGGGATATCGGCAGGAGACTGAGCGACCCGCTGAGCTTTTCGTCGAGGCGGGCGCCCAGGAGACGGCAGATCAACTCGTCGATCCGTGGGCAGTCCCACCATCCGTCCATGTAGGCCTCGCCGAGGCCCAGGCTCTGCTGGCGCAGGACCCGGCCGTAGAAAGCATCGTTGCGGACCCGGATGTCCCAGGGTTCGGGGCCGTTGACGGTGATGCCCGCCTTGCGCAGCAGCCCCTCGATAAAAGGCTTTGCCTTGAGCATAGTCGATTCCCCCATGAACGGCCTCGGCGATGACAGGAAACGGATATCCCGCTGCCGGGGCGCGGTGCATTGAAGTCGACTCCCTCCTTTGCAGGACAGGCTAGCGCTTTCCGGAAAAAATGTCAATGGGGTGCAGGACAGGGGCCCCTTCCCGGCGTCTCGGTCGGGAGGATGCCTGTCATTGCTCGATCCGAAGGCTTCCGAAGGTCGTCCCCAAGACCGCCTTGAGGGAGCGGTCATGGGAATTCACCAGATGGGTCCTTGCAGTGCGGGAAGAGGGGGCGACCCTGTTGCCGTGGCCGGCTGTTGGTTCGACGGGCCGTTGCACTCCCGGGGGCCTTGTGGTAGAGTCCGTCACCAGGACAGACCCACCCTTCAGAAGAAACCGTACCCCATCATAGAGGAGATGCCATGGATGCTGCGGAGCTGATCCGAAAGGCCAAGTCGGCGGGCCGGACCGCCCTGACCGAAGCCGAATCCAAAGAGGTCCTGAGATCCTACGGCGTGCCGGTCGTGGAGGAGGCACAGGCCTCCAGCCCGCAGGAGGCCGCCCAGAGGGCGGCCGGGATCGGCTTTCCCGTCGTTCTCAAGGGGCTCGGCGCGAGGCTGACCCATAAGACGGAACGGGGCCTCGTCCGCCTGAACTTGAAAGGACGGGAGGAGGTTCTGCAGGCGGCAGAAGCGGTAGCCGACGCGGCGGGCGCTGACCTAGAGGGGTTCCTGGTCCAGCCGATGCTCTCGGGACGGCGCGAATTCGTGGCAGGCCTGTTCCACGACGCCCAGTTTGGACCGGTCGTCATGTTCGGCCTCGGAGGCGTCTTCACGGAGGCCCTCGACGACGTCGTCTTCAGGCTCGCCCCCTTCGACGAGACCTGTGCCGGCCGGATGATCGACGAGCTTCGCGCCTCAAAGCTGCTAGGGTCCTTCCGCGGCGAGAAGGCGGCGGACCGGCAGGCGCTGTCCCGCGCCCTGGTCGGCCTCTCGCGCCTGGCGATGGAGATGCCGGAGGTGACCGAGGCGGATATCAATCCCCTCCTGGTCGGGCCGGATGGCCGGGTGACGGCTGTCGACGCCCTGATCATCCTGGGCGAGCGGCCCGCAGCCAGGACCACCCTGCCGCCGGTCGACCCGTTTGCGATCGGGAAACTCTTCTACCCCCGGTCGATTGCCTTCATCGGGGCCTCGGGGACCTTCGGCAAATGGGGGTACATGCTCTTCTGCAACGTGGCCGCAGGAGGATTCAAGGGGCCGATCTACCTGGTCAACGCCAAGGGCGGCCAGATCGCCGGACGGCCGACCTTCAAGACCGTGGGGGAAATCCCGGGACCGGTCGACCTGGCCGTGGTCACGATTCCGGCGGCCAAGGTCCTGGATCTGGTCCCCCAGCTCAAGGCCAAGAAGGTCCGGAGCATGCTTCTGATCACGTCGGGTTTCGCCGAGACAGGGGCCGAGGGGCGGCGCTTGGAGGAGCAACTGGTGAAGGCGGCCCGGGAGGCGGATATCCTGATCCTCGGGCCCAACACCATGGGGATCTGCAACCCGCACGGGGCCCTGTACTGCTGTGGTTCGGCCGTCCGGCCTACGCCCGGAACGACGACCCTTGTATCCCAGTCGGGGAACCTCGGCGTCCAGCTCCTAGGCTTTGCCGAGCACGAGGGGATCGGCATCCGGGCCTTCGGCGGCTCGGGGAACGAGGCGATGATCACGATCGAGGACTACATGGAGTCCTTCGAGGTCGACGAATTGACCCGGACGGTGGTCCTCTATCTGGAGAGCATCAAGAACGGCCGGCGCTTCTTCGAGGCCGCCCGGCGCGTGGGGAAGGCCAAGCCGGTGGTCATGCTCAAGGGCGGGCGCACCCAGGCGGGAAACCGTGCCGCCGCCAGCCACACCGGGGCCCTTGCCTCGAACCTCCGGATCCTGGACGCCGCGGTCCGTCAGGCGGGCGTGGTCGTGGCCGACCAGCCGATGGACCTGCTGGACCTCTCGGCCGCCTTCTCGTCCCTGCCCCTGCCGCGGGGGAACCGGGTCGCCGTGATGACCCTGGGCGGTGGCTGGGGGGTCGTGGCCTCGGACCTCTGCGTGGAGAACGGCCTGGCGATCCCGGATCTCTCCGAGGATCTGATCGCCCGGATCGACAAGATCCTCCCGCCCTACTGGAGCCGTTCCAACCCCATCGACCTGGTGGGGGAATTCGGGCCCAAGATCCCGATGGACGTGATCGAGGAATTGATTGAGTGGGACGGCTGCGACGCGATCATCCACCTGGGGATCGTCGGCCGCCTCGGCTTCCTCAAGCAGATGATCGCCTCGATCGAGTCGATCGATCCGGTGATGGACCGCAAGTTCCTTGAGGCGGTCCCCGCAGCCCTGGTCGATTTCGAGAAACACTACATTGGCCACACGGTCCGCCTCATGGAAAAGCACGGCAAGCCCATCCTCGGGGTCAACCTCCTGCCCGAGGAGAACGCCCGGACGGTCATGGATGTCGCGGGGTGCCCCTACAAAGGGGTTTCCTTCCTCACGCCCGAGCGGGCAGTCAAGGCTCTGGCGCGGATGCACACCTACCGGCTCTGGCGGGACGGCGAAGGTTGTTCGTAGAGGCCGTCGAGGACCTCCCGGTAGGCCCGGGTGATCTGACTGCGGCGGATCTTGAGCGTTGGGGTCAGCTCGCCGGCCTCCTCGGTGAAGTCCCTCGGGAGGATGGCGAAGCGGCGGATCGCTTCGTAGGGCGCCAGCTGCGCGTTCACAGAGGAGATGTGCGACTCGACGAGCGCATGGACGCTGGGGTGCCCGGCCAGCGCTCCGGGTGAGCGGGCCTCAAATCCCTCTTGCCTGGCAAAATCGAGAAGCTCTGCCTTGTCGAGGGTGATCAGGGCGGTGAGGAAAGGTCTCCGGTCGCCGTGGACCATCGCCTGGCTGATGCAGGGGTGGGCCTTGATCAGGTTTTCGATGTTCTGCGGCGCGATGTTCTTGCCGCCGGCCGTGATGAGGATGTCCTTCTTGCGGTCTGTGATCCGGATGAACCCCTCTGCGTCGATTTCGGCGATGTCTCCGGTATGGAACCAGCCTTCGGGATCGATGGCCGTTGCAGTCGCCTCGGCGTCCTGGTAATAGCCCTTGAAGAGTCCCTGGCCGCGGAGCAGCAGCTCTCCCCCCTCGCCCAGCTTTGCCTCGATCCCGTCGATCAGCTGTCCCACGGTTCCGAACTTGAAGCGCTCCGGCCGGTTCACCGAGACCGGGGCAACCGTTTCCGTGAGCCCGTAGCCCTCCAGGATGAGGAGCCCGGCAGCGTAGAAGAATTCCAGAAGTTCGAGCGACATGGGCGCGCCGCCCGAGAGGAGGTGCTTCACCCGGCCGCCGAAGATCGCCCGGATCTTCCGGAAGACGAGGCGGTCCGCCAGGACATTCTCCAGCGAAAGGGGAAAGGGCAAAGCCCGGCCGCTTTTCCTGTAAGGCGAGGCGCGGTGGCCGACCGCCATGGCCCAGGCGAAGATCCGGCGTCTGAGCGGCGGCCCCTCGGCGAGCCGCTGCATGATCCGCGTCTGGATCTTCTCGAAGACCCGCGGGACACCCACAAAGTGGGTGGGGCGCAGTTCCCGGCAGTTGTCGATCAGCTTCTCGACGCTCTCGGCATAGACTCCCCGCATTCCCACGTGGAAGATCGCGTAGACGGTCATCCGCTGGAGCATGTGGGTGAGCGGCAGATAAGCGATCCCGAAGTCCTCGGTCGTGATGTGCTGCGTCTGGACGGCGTGGATCGCCGTGTAATAGAGGTTCGCGTGGGTGATCAGGGCCCCCTTCGGCGGTCC
>CAYOGU010000108.1:0-10871 GCA_964403345.1 uncultured Syntrophus sp.
CCGCGCCGGTAGCCCGGAGTGCAACAAGCCGGCGCGCCGGGCGTCGAACCAGTGGGAGGAGAGCTTCAGCATGGAAACCCAGGCCACGGCCACACTCCCCCCCACCAAACCCCGCCCCAGGGCGGCGGCCGCAACGCTCTGGGCCCCGGCGAAGAGGAGCGCCCCGATCCCCCCGACGAGGGACCCGATCCAGAAGATCCGGCGGGGGCCGAATCGGTCCACGAGCATCCCCGTGGGGATCTGCATCCCCGCGTAGAAGTAGAAGTAGAAAGCCGACAGGTTCCCAAGGGCCGCTGCGGTAAGAGAAAATTCCCGCATCAGTTCCTGGGTGAGGACGGCGGGGGTCACCCGTTGGAAGAATCCGAAGAGGTAGAAGACGACCGCCATCCCCCACATCGCGAGGGAGAGGCGCAGGGGAGGGAGGCATGCCGGCGGTTTGGGGATCGTCCTCAAGGCGATCCATCCAGGCTGACCTCACCAAGGAGGAAGTACGAGGTCATCTCTCCCATGCCGCGGACATCGATCTTGCCGCGCTCTTCGAAGACGAATTCATCCTTGATGAGCCGGTAGGTGGCTTCAGAAACCTGAATTTTCCCATGCACGCCCTGCGATTCCATGCGGCTGGCGATGTTCACCGTCGCCCCCCAAAGATCGTAGGACAATTTTTGCGAACCGATCACCCCGGCCACGACAGAACCGGAATGGATGCCGATGCGCAGCTCCAGAGGCACCTGTTCGATGAGGGAGTATTGGCCGATCTCCTTCTGGAGTCTCAAGGCCAGTCTGGCGATGGTGCGGGCATGATTCTCGTTGGGCAAAGGCAGTCCGCACACCAGCATGACCCCATCGCCGATGGTCTTGATCTTTTCGACGCCGAATTGAACGGCCAACTCGTCAAATTTGGAAACGATGCGGTTGAGACGTTGAACCAGATCCTGTGCCGTGATCTGGTTCGACAGATCGGTGAAGTTGACGATATCGGTGAACATGACGGTGACGGCATCGTGCATGTTGGCAATGACGTGCTCGCCGGCCTTGAGGCGAAGGGCGATGGACTCGGGCATGATGTTCAGCAGCAGATTGTCGGATTTCTGCCTTTCCCGCTCGATATCCCGCATCAAGGCCTGTTCCTGGTCGCGCAGGCGTTTACGATCCAGGCTGGCCTCGATGCGTGCCTTGAGCAGGGTATGGTTGAAGGGTTTGGGCAGGTAATCTTCCGCACCGATCTGGATGCAGCGCACGACGCTATCCATCTCATCGACGGCGGAAATGACGATGACCGGAATATCGTGAAAACGGCTGTCCGACTTGATGGCCGACAGGACCGAATACCCGTCCATCTCGGGCATCAGGATATCCAGAAGGACCAGGTCGAAGGGCTTCTCGGCCAGCTTCTGCATGGCCTCCTGGCCGTTTTTCGCCTGATCGGCGCGCAATCCCAGGGCCTTCAGGCGCGCCGACAGGAGGGCGCGCAGGTCCTCCTCGTCATCCACGATCAGGATACGGCTATCCGGGTCAATCACGTCGTTTCTTCTCACCTGCAGAGGTGCTTGAGGGTATGGCCTTCATGCCCTTCCTCGTCCCGAGGACCGGTCATCACCGATGAGGGGATGTTGGCTTCACTGCGAGAGAAGTCTTTTGATCGTCTCGCTGAGCACGGGATAATCAACGGGTTTCTGCAGATAGGCCTCAACGCCTTCCGCCTGGATTTTCTGTTGCAGCTCCGCGTCCTGCATGCCGGTCAGGATCACGATGGGGGTTTGCGAGCCTTTCGGCGTCAAGCGGACGCTCTTCAGGGTGTGGTACCCTCCGCCGGCGGGAAGCATGATGTCCAGGATGATCAGATCGGGCTCTTCCCTCCGGGCGGACTGAATGCCGTTATAGGCGTCAACGGCAACCACCACTTTATATCCCTCTTGTGAGAGTTTGAAGCGCAGGAGTTTCAGGATATCTTGGTCATCATCGACGATCAGGATCTTGCTCATTTCGGCCGCGCCTTTCTCTTCCGGGTCTGTTTTCGTGCCTCGCCGTCAATCCATGGATATTATTGAAGAGGATGTCCTTGATCCCCGGAGGAGTATACGAAGAAGGCCATGCCAAGTCAATGAAACATTTGCGCTGTCACTTTCCGGAGTCATGTTTTCCGGCCTGTTTGGGCCGGTGACGGCGGTCAGAATGCAATTGACACCCCCGGCCGTTCTTCCTATACTGATCCAGGACTCAAATTAACCATGGATTTCCAATGGGTAGTGAGGGGCGTGTTCGGCCGGGGCGTTTTCCCCGTCAGGGTTGGGCACCTTTCTCCCCGCAAGACGCCGTGTCCGTGACTCTGGTCACGAGGGGATCAAACGGCAGGCGATCGATCGGGAAGGGCAGCGGGCTTTGGGCGAAAGAACGCAGGGCATCGTGAGACCCGGGAGGAACGGGACATCGACCATACGCATGGTGGTGTGGATCGCGCTGGCCTATGTCCTCTTGGGCGCGGCGGGTCTGACCCTGGCCACGGCCTCGGGTTATGCCAGCCCTGTGTTCCCGGCTGCAGGCATGGCGCTGGCTGTCGTCCTTTGGTTTGAGAGACGGGCGATTCCAGGCATCTGGCTGGGCGCAGTCCTGGTGAACATGATCCCCGCGTGGCTGAACGGCGCGCTGGGCCTGACCACCGTAGCCGTAGCGCTTCTGATCGCCACTGGCGCTACGGCACAGGCATGGGCCGGACGCTGGCTGGTGAGCCGATGGCTGGGGCCGGGTTGGCGTGATTTGGAGTACGAGCGGGACACGTGTCTGTTCCTGCTCCTGGGAGGGGTATTGGCCTGCGTCGTCTCGCCCACGATCGGCGTGACCAGCCTCTGTTTTGCGGGCATCATCCCCCGTTTCGAATTCCTCTTCACCTGGTGGAACTGGTATGTGGGGGACTCCCTGGGCGTCCTCGTCTTTGCACCGCTCACCCTGTGTCTGCTGAACGGGCCGGAAGGCCTGTGGCGCGAACGACGCAAGAGCACCATCGTCCCCATGCTTTTTATCCTGTGTCTTGCAGCCATGGCCTTTTACGGTGCTGCCCGTTGGGAAAGACAGGTTCAGAAGGACCTGATTCAGGGGGATGCCGAGTCCATTGCCAAGCATATCGACGACCGCCTAATCAGCCATCGCGAAGTCCTCGCGTCGTTGAGCCACTTCATCGAGGCGATTCCCGATTTCAACTTCGGCCAGTTTGAACAGTTCACCCGGGTCACCCTGGAGGACAACCCCGACATCTTCGCCCTGAGTTACAATGACCTGATCACCGATGCGCAGAGACCGCAATTCGAACGGACCATGAGCGGCTTGTCGCCGCTGGGTCCGTATCAGATCACCGAGCGCGACACGCAGGGACGTCTGGTCCGCGCCGCTGCAAGGTCCGAGTATGTGGCGGTCCGCTACATCGTGCCCCTGGCCGGCAATAAACGGGCCGTGGGATACGACATCAACTCCGAACCGGTTCGCCGCAGGGCCATCGAACGGGCCAGGGCATCGAATGCCATGGCCGTTACCTCGCCCATCCAACTGGTGCAGGAGGATAGGAAGCGGGTCGGCGTCCTGGCGCTTTTGCCCGTCGAGGGTGTGCGGAGGACGGACACCAAGGACAAGCCGGCCCGCCTGCTTGGTTTTGCCGTCTCGGTCGTCAAGGTCGATGAGATGATCGCCATCGCGACTTCGGGCCGCGTTCCGGCCGGCCTGCTGTTTCAATTGACCGATCCCCTGGCTTCGGGTCAAGCGCTGCTCTATAGCTCCCAGGCCGGGGGCGAGGGCCATGCCGTGCCGCCGGACCGACCCGCCGACTGGAAGACCCGGCTGCGCATGGGTGACCATGACTGGGAACTGTCGGTCTACACCACCGAGAACTATCGGCGGCAACACCGTTCGTGGATCGCCTGGATCGTGGGGGTCGCAGGACTCGTGTTCGCCACGCTGCTCCAGATCCTGATCCTTGGCATGACCGGACAGACCGCCGTGTTCCTGCGTAAGAACGAGGAAATTCAGGGGATGGCCCGGACGCTCGAGGCGAATGTGGCCGAACGCACGGTGGAACTGTCGGAGGCCAACCGAAAACTGATCGGGGAAATCGAGGAGCGCAGGATTGCGGAGGAGGCCTTGAAGAAGAGCGAGGAGCAGGTGCGCCTTCTGCTCAATTCCACGGCCGAGGCGATCTACGGCCTTGATTTGGAGGGCAATTGTACGTTTGCCAATCCGTCCTGCCTCAGGATGTTGGGATACGAAAAACCGGAAGATCTCCTCGGCAGGAACATGCACCAATTGATCCACCACTCCCGTCCGGACGGGACGTCTCTGCCGATCGAGGAATGCAACATCAACAGGGCGTTCCACGATCGCAAGGGGATACACCGTGACGATGAAGTCTACTGGCGTGCCGACGGCGTTGCCATCCATGTGGAATACTGGTCCTATCCACAAATCTTGGACGACCGGGTGACCGGCGTGGTGGTCACGTTCATCGACATCACCAAACGAAGGCGGGCGGAACAGGCGCTGGCCATGGAAAAACGTAGACTTTCCAACATCCTCGAAGGCACTAACGTGGGCACCTGGGAGTGGAATGTCCAGACCGGCGAAACCATATTCAACGAGCGCTGGGCGGAGATCGTCGGCTACACGCTTGAAGAGCTCATGCCTGTCACCATCGATACCTGGCTGAAGTTAGCGCATCCCGATGATCTGAAACTGTCCAGAGCCCTGTTGGAGAGGCACTTCAGAAAAGAATTGCCCTATTATGAGTGCGAAGCCCGGATCCGTCACAAGGACGGCAGTTGGATCTGGGTGCTCGATAGGGGAAAGGTGTCGATGTGGACCGATGATGGGAAGCCCCTGATTGTCTCCGGCACGCATCAGGACATTACCAAGCGCAAGCAGATGGAGGAGGAACTGCGCGCGAGCGAGGCCAGATATCGGGAGGCCAAGGAACTGGCAGAAGCGGCGACGAAGACGAAGAGTGAATTTCTGGCGAGCATGAGTCATGAAATCCGGACGCCCATGAATGCCATCATCGGCATGGCCGATCTGCTGCTCGACAGCCCCTTGACGGAAGAGCAGGCCAAATACGTCTATGCGTTTCGCAATGCCGGGGAAAACCTGCTGCACATCATCAACGATATCCTCGATTTTTCCAAGATCGAGGCCGGGCAGGTGACCCTGGAATCGATCCCCTTTTCCCTGCAGAAGCTGCTCAAGGATATTGTGGAGATCATGACCATGAAAGCCACTGAAAAAGGGATCGGCCTTTCCTATGAGGTGGCCCCGGGAATTGACGACGAGTGGGTTGGAGATCCGGGTAGGCTCAACCAGATCCTCTTCAACCTCGTCGGCAACGCCATCAAATTTACCTCTGCCGGGACCGTTCGGATCACGGTCGGGATGGCGGAAAAGGAGATTTACGAACCCGGGCCGGGGCGGGGCCACTGCCTCCTCTTCGCTGTCAAGGATACTGGGATCGGGATCCCCCGTGATGCCGTCCAAACGATCTTTGAGAAATTCACCCAGGCGGACTCTTCCATGTCCCGCAGGTTCGGGGGCACCGGCCTCGGCCTGGCGATATGCCGGCAACTGGTGTCGATCATGGGAGGGAAACTCTGGGTCGAGAGCACGGAGGGGGCGGGCAGCACGTTCTCCTTTACGGTTTGCCTGAAAAGGGGAGAACGGGATGTGGCCGCCGCGAGAAGGGAAGAAGCGAAGGCCTTATCCGATGTGGGGACGGGCGGGGTCGAACGTCCCCTGAAGATCCTGCTTGTCGAAGACCGTCAGGACAACCGCCTTCTCATCCAATCGTATCTCAAAAGGCTTCCCCATGCCATGGAGGCGGCAGGCAACGGCCAGGAAGCGGTGGATATGATTCGTGCGGGCAGGCGGTACGATCTCATCCTGATGGACGTCCAGATGCCCGTGATGGACGGGTACACGGCGACAAGGCATATTCGAGACTGGGAGGTGGATCACCGCCAGCTGCCTGCCATCATCGTCGCCCTGACCGCCCATGCCCTCCACGAGGACAGAGAGAAGAGCATTGCGGCCGGATGCGATGGCCATCTGACCAAACCGATCAAGAAAGTGGACTTCCTTTCGGCCCTGCAGGACGTCAGCCGCAGGATCCTAGCGGCTGAAAGCGGGGTGGGGGATTAGGAATCTTCGTTAAGTTCCTTAAACCCCGGGATCGGTCCCGGACGACGCCAGGACAGGTTTGCTGATGCAATTCAGATACGGTATCGACGAGCGGCCTCCCCTGAAGGAAACCCTGCTGTATGGCCTCCAGTGGTTCGCCGCGGCGATCCCCATCCTCATCGTACTCGGCAAGATCACCGGCGGGTTCCATTTCACCGATCCGGCCGGGCAACTGCTCTATCTTCAGAAACTGATCTTCGTCATGGGGCTGGCTTCAGCGGCCCAACTCCTGTGGGGCCACGGGATGCCGCTGATCGTCGGCCCCTCGACGGTCCTGATCATCGGTATCCTTGCCGCGTCTGGACAGGCCAACGACACGATCCATACCGCCATCATGGGCGGCGGTCTCCTCCTGGCTATAATCAGCATGACCGGCCTGCTTGGACATCTGAAGAGGATCTTTACCCCTTGCGTGGTTGCCGTCGTCCTTCTGTTGGTTGCCTTCACCCTGACGCCGACGATCCTGGCCCTGATCGTTTCCGGCCCGGGCGATACTGCGCCCTTGACCCGCATATCCTTTGCCTTTGCCCTTGTCCTGCCCATGTTCGGCCTGCACCGGGTCCTCACCGGAATCGGGAAATCGACCTTGATTGCCGGGGCGGTATTGGCCGGAAGCCTCCTGTGGTTTTGGGTGGACCCCCAGGGCATGGAGTCTTCCGGGGCAGCCGGCGGCGCACCCCTGGCGGGGATGTTCAGGAACCTCACCGCGTCGATCCGGATCGATGCCGGAGTCATGATATCGTTCCTGTTCTGTTACATCGCCCTTTTGGTCAACGACCTCGGCTCCATCGAATCCATGAACGCCCTCACGAAATCGGAAGATGGACAGAGGCGCGTCAAACGGGGGGTCCTGGTTACAGGGTTGTCAAACGTGGCTTCGGGCCTGCTTGGGGTGATCGGACCGGTGAATTTTTCCCTCAGTCCCGGGATCATTGTCGCTACCGGTTGCGCTGCACGGAGCGCCATGTTTCCGGCGGCGGCACTGCTGATCATCCTCTCCTTCTCTCCCGCAGCGATCGACGTCATCAGCAACATCCCCGCGGTCGTGGTCGGCAGCATGCTGATCTACATCCTGTCACTGCAGATCTCAGCCGCATTGATCATGGCCTTTGAGGACGGGAGGTTCAACCTTGCAGACGGTGTGGTTATCGGCCTGCCGCTGCTGATGTCCCTGATCATCACCTACCTGCCTGCCCAGGTCCTGGCGACCTTTCCGGCTACCCTGAGGCCCGTCATCGGCAACGGGTTCATCGTCGGGGTCGCTGCCGCGCTTCTCATGGAGCATGGTCTCTACCGTCGATGATCCCCAGGCAGTGAAGAAACGGCGATGTGGCGGGCAGACGGGTTGAGACGGTCTAGTGTAATGAGTTATAAATTCATGAAAGTCCTTTGCAGGATACCCCGCGGCTTGCGACGGGGTAGTTTATCGATTCGGGCATGATACAGGGGGCCATCCTGCATGGGCACCATCCTGCTTTCGTCTATACCATTCGTATGACTGTTGCCAAACACCTTCCGGACCGGTTTCTCGCTATCTTGGCAAGGCCGGTCTTCGAATGCGTGGAATCAGAGGAGCCGATGGATCGGATGGATTTCAAGGAATATCTTGCAGGAAGAGTATAGGGAACCCCTCTGGGTGTGTCAATGAAAAACCGAGAGGTTCCTTTTTTCGCAATGGCCGGGGAGGGTCGGTCCGGTGGTGCCGCTACGGCGAATCGAGTCTGTCGTCTCTGAAGGGCGGGACGCTCGCCGAGGTTATGGAACAAAGAGGGCGAAAGCGGAAGCGCCTCAATCGCCGGAATTGACGACCTCCTTCAGAACGTTAGAGCCGTGGAAAGTCAGTACGCTGCGGGCGTCTATGGTCATCCTCTCTCCGGTCTGGGGGTTGCGGCCGAGCCTGGCCCGCTTGCTCTTCACGGTCCATTTCCCGAATCCCGAAATCAGGACCGGGTTCCCGCTGGCCAACTCGTTCTTCATGATTTCGAAGAGGCTCTCCACTGCGGCCATGCTCTCCTTCTTGGACATACCGACTTCATCGCAAATCTTTTCAACCAGACTCATCTTCGTCAGTGCCATGGATCTTCTCCTTTGAGATCGGTGATAGAGCTTGGAACGGATGGGGACCAACCGCAATCAACTGGGAACGAATATTCATCTTTGAGAGAGATGTGTCAAGGACAAGTGACGCGGAACTGTGAACCACTTCACATCCATCCTATGAACATCCTCACAGAGACGTCCTGAAAACCCGTCGCGGTTCACCCAGCCACCAGTTTCCGTCCCAGTTCGAAGGCCTCTTCCATGAGCTCTGCATTGGACCGGATCTGGCCGGCCTCCATGGCACTGCCGTAGACCATTCCGACGATCGAGGATTCCGTGTAGCCATAGGCGTCCTGGAAGGTCCGCAGGGCGTTGACGCAACCTGAGCCGAAGGGGTCCCGGTCCCCGTAGGCCATGGCGACGGCGATCCGCTTTCCCCGGAAGGGGTTCGGGTGGTAGGCCAGGAGGGCGAAGCAGCGGTCCATGAAGATTTTGGTCTGCGCGGACACTGTGAACCAGTAGACCGGGCTGGCGATCACCCAGGCGTCGGCCTCGATGAGCTTGAGATAGACGGCCTGCATGTCGTCCTGGATCGAGCAGCCCTTGCTGCCCTTCTTCTGGCAGCTCATGCAGGCCCTGCAGGGCGCGATCTTCATCCCGTGCAGGTACAGGGTTTCGACCTTTGCCTTTTCCGCCTTGGCCCCCTTGGTGATCTGCTCCGCCAGGGCGGCGCTGTTCCCCTTCCTTCTCGGGCTCCCTAGGAGCACCAGAACCTTCTTGGGCATCGTTCCACCTCCCCAATGATTGGAATCTTTGGTCCGTCTCTCAGGGCCCTTTCAGCTATGCCGCCCTGATGGGGCCGTCTTTAGGGCCTTTCCACGGATTTTCTGCCGGCCATCCCTGTCTCGATTACATCCCCCCGCTCTTTTTGGCCGCCTTCCGGAGCTTCTTCTTGTTCTTTCCCTTCTGGTTACGCCGGGCCGCGACGGCCAGTTCCTTTCGCATCTGCTCCGCCGCGATCTGGCCGGCATCGCCCTTCTTCCGGCGGGCCTTCATCCATTGTCCCATGAGGTAGCCGATCACGGCAGCGAGAAGGAGCAGGATCCAGGCGATGGGGTTATCGGGTATCAACGGATTCCTCCTTGAGTGGCGTTCCGTCCGGTGGCCAAAGAACCGGCGGATGATCGCCGGGCATGGGCGGAACGGATTTCTCCATATACCCCGGCGCATCCTCGTTTTCAACTTCTTTAAGGGCGATCGCCTATTCAGCCCTTCTTTTTTCTTTCCTGCGTCAGTCGGCCCCTTCTTGAGGCCCTTTACTGCGAGCGAGGCGATGACTTTGGGAAAATCGGCAAAGGCCCCCACACCGCAGGCATGACCCCCCATCCACTCTCTGCCGTGGATGACGAGCGTCAGCGTAACATATATCTCCAACATAAAAATGTGATGACACTAACAACACCACCCACCCAGACGCTCGTTATCGTGTCGGAGACATTCAACACATTACCCAAAAGATATATCTGTAAGAAAAACGAGCGTTGTTTACAAATTTTGGGACTACATGAAAAGCAACTTACAAGAAAGACAGCTTACACTGGTAATTTATATTCTGCCGATTTAACGGATAGTTAGGCTTACCATGGCAAGCCATCCATAGACAATATTTCGTTGAACAATTACTCCCAAAATTTGTAAACAACGCTCAATTTTCCCACATATAATCCGCCAAATAAGACACCGCAACCTACCCATAGAATAATTATAACTTTTGTTTCCTCTCTCATATTGTTCTCCATCTGAAGAAATATTTACGATCATGCCCCCTATGGGGAGCCGATGAGGAGTCGTTGAGAGAAAAACGATGCTGCAGAAACGGAAGTTGTCTTCATAAATCATATGTCGTCAGTCATGTCAAAGGGATAATCTGAATATCCCATCCTGATTACGAGGGGACCGTTTTTTGATTGCATTGTCCCGGGTTCCCCGGTAGAAACAGTTGCAGTGCCGGGAGGGTAAACCCGGCGCTTGATATGAGGTTCAGGAAATCGATACATCGGAAAGGACATGGGACGTTGTCCGAGCGATTCAGGTTGAGGTGGGGGACGAAAGCTCGCGGGTTTCCGGAGCGAACACTTGAGCGGAAGCGGGGAGGGACCGAGTCGTGAGGGATTCCCTGGCCCCGGCCCGGGTTTCGACCCTGGCCTCGGGGTACCTCTTGGGGTGGATGGGCCTGCTCTTCTTCGGCGCCCTCCTGGTCTTGGCCGTGTGGTACGGCCGGGAGGGGCTCGCCGTCCTGGCGAGCCTGATGCTGGCCGCCGCCCTCTTCTCGCGGGGCTGGAGCCGGCTTTCCCTCACGGGCGTCCGCGCCCGGCTCCTGCTCTCCGAGTGGCGCGGTTTTCCGGGTGACCGGATCCAGGGACGCCTGCGCCTGGTCAACCGCAAGCCCCTGCCGCTCCCATGGATCGAGTTGGATCAGGTCCTCCCGGAGGGGTTGCTTCCCTCGGGAGAGGCCGGTGTGAAAGGGACCTTCCGCTTTGCGGCCTCGATGCGCTGGTACCAGGCCGTGCAGTGGCGGATCGGCCTTGTCTGCGTCCGGCGCGGCTACTACCGACTTCCCCCGA
>CAYOGU010000109.1:0-10858 GCA_964403345.1 uncultured Syntrophus sp.
CGGTCGGTTGAATGGGCGGATGCTTCAACGCGCGCAGGGGATCGGACCGGATCTCTGCCTCGTCATCGGCGGTTATCGGATCCTGGCATCGACACTCCGGAAGTTCAGGAGATGTGGGATTCGAACGGCCCTGCTGACGACCGACGCACCGATCGACAACTTCACTTCCGTTGTCGAAACCGCTCCTCTTTACGACGACGTCTTCTGCTCGGGAAGCGAGGCGATCGAGATCCTGCGCGGGGTCCATCGACTCGACCCCCTATGGGTGCCCTTTGCCTGTGACCCCGATTATCACCGGTTCCAACCCCTGACCCCGAAGGAACAGGCCCGGTGGGGACGGGATGTGGCGTTCGTCGGGTCCTATTACCCCAATCGCTGGGAGATTCTCCGGGAACTGACCGGCTTTGACGTCGGCATATGGGGACCGGGATGGCGGCGGGTCTCCCGTCAGCAACAGGGGCTCCATATCCAGGAGGGACAGATCCGTTGCCAGGAGTGGATCAAGGTTTACAGCGCCGCGAAGATCGTCATCGTGATTCATTTTCAGGATGGGAGAACGCCTTGTTATCAGGCCAGTCCGAAGGTTTACGAGGCTCTGGCCTGCCGCGGCTTTGTGCTGGTCGATCAGCAGAAGGACGTCGAGAACCTCTTCCAATCCGGGAAACACCTGGTCGTTTTTTCCGATGTGGATGACCTCAAGGAAAAGCTGCGTCACTACCTTCAGAGGGACGACCTGCGGATGGCCATCGCCTCCGAGGGCTGCCGCGAAGTCTTGGAAAAGCACACCTACCGTCACCGCATTCGGAAGATCCTCGATCATGTCTCGGAAGGCGGTGTCTCGTGAATCACAAGTCCTCCCTTGTAAGCGTGGTCATCCCCACGCACAACCGGTCCCATCTGGTGGGGAGGGCCGTGGAGAGTGTCCTGGGGCAGACCTATCCGGATCTGGAACTGATCGTCGTCGACGACGCCTCGACGGATGATACGGCAGGGGTGATCCGCGGTTTCGTCGATGCACGGATCCGTTATCTGCGTCACGATTCGAATCTTGGCGCGCCGGCCGCCCGCAATACGGGGATATCGAACGCGTTGGGCGATTACATCGCGCTTCTGGACGACGACGATCAGTGGTATCCAAGAAAACTCGAAGAACAGGTCTCGAAGTTCACCCGGGTCCCTGAAACGGTCGGCCTGATCTACTGCGGTCATGAGCTCCGCCGTGAAGACGGCGGCCTGGTGAGGACCTACCTTCCTGAAGATCGGGGGGACGTAAGGCTGCGGCTCCTTCTGGGTACGACGATCGGATCCCCCACCCCCCTGATCCGCCGGGTCTGTTTTCAGGCTGTCGGGCTCTTCGACGAAACCCTGAAGAGCTGTCAGGACTGGGACATGTGGAAACGGATCTCCGATCGCTACGAGTTCGATTACGTCCCGGAAGTGCTGGCGATCGTCTATCAGCACGAACGGCAGATCTCCTCGGACTTCTCCTCCATGATCCCGGGACGCACCCGGATGGTGGAGAAGCATCTGGCGGAATTCAGCCGCCACCCCGAGATCCTGGTGATTCATCTGAAGCGCCTGGGGAAGATGCACTGCATCAACGGAACCTGGCGGGAGGCGATCCAGTGGTTCGGCAAGGCCCTCAAGATCGCCCCCCTGGAGATCTTCAAGATCATCGCCTGGTGCCTTTGGGAACTGCCGATGGTCAAGCTCTCCTCGAGGGAGATGAGATTCAAGAGATATCAGCAAGAATGAGACCATGAAGATCCTTTTCGTCAGCAACCTGAATCCCCATTTCGATAACACGAACACCTATCGTCTGAAGGCCATCCAGGAACTGGGGCACGAACCCATCTTCTTCGAGGATCGGGATTTCGTTCTGCCGGGGAGGATCCGGCAGCGGGTCGCCTTCCTCCAGGATTGGGACTTGCGGCGACTCAACCGGCGGATGATCGAGGTGGCTGAAAGGACAAAGCCGGATCTGTGCCTGGCCGTCGGAGGGTACCGGATCACCGCCGATACCCTGATTCGCCTGAAGCAGATGGACGTCAAGACCGTGCTTTGGACGACGGATCCTCCCCGCCCCGAATTCCGGCATGTGGTGGAGACCGCCCCCCTGTACGATCATATCTTCTGTGCCGGCACGGAGGCAATGGAGGTCCTGGCACAGGCGGGCATAGCGGGTGCCGTCTGGCTTCCCTTTGCCTGCGACCCGGATTTTCACCGGCCCGTCGACCTCACCGAGGAGGACCGAAGGCGATACGGCAGGGACCTGATCTTTGTCGGGGCCTACTATCCCAACCGATGGGAGATCCTGAAGCATCTGGTGGGGGCCTATGATGTGGGGATTTGGGGTCCCGGCTGGGAGCAGGTGGCGGACAAGAAGAACGGCCATTGCCTCCATGCCGCCCCGCTTCACCATTCCCAGTGGGTCAGGATGTTCAACGCCGCCAAGATCGTCCTGATCATCCACTATCAGGACGGGGCCATCCCCTGTTTCCAGGCGAGCCCGAAGGTCTTTGAGGCCCTGGCCTGTCGAAGCTTCGTCCTGGTGGACTCACAGAGGGACGTCTTCAAACTCTTTTCATCCGGCAAGGAACTCGTCGGCTTTGACGACATCCAGGATCTCAAGACCAAAATCGACCATTACCTGGATCGGGATGGAGAACGACGGGAGATGGCTGCGGCCGGCTACCTGGAGGTGATCGGACGGCACACCTACCGCCACCGTCTGCAGGCGATCCTGGATCACATCGGAGGGGCGGCATGACCCGGGACCGGCGCAGGAGGCTCTGGATAATCCTGTCCTGCCTCGTCTTGACCCTGGTTTCCCTGCGGCTTTTTATCGCCTCGTCCTATTTCGATCCTTCCCCCAACCCGGCCAAGAAAGTGGTGGTCGTCTTTAGAAACGACGACATTCAGGAATTTTCCGGATCTGCGATGGACCACCGGTTCTTGAAGCTTTTCGCCGAGAACGGGATTCCCCAGACCTACGCCCTGGTCCCCTTCAAGAAGGAGCTTGGGGTGGAGCTGGTGTCGCTACTCAAGGAGCAGCAGACCCGCGGACTGGCCGAGATCGCCCTGCACGGCTACGCCCACCAGAATCTCGCTGCGAAGGGGAAGTCCGAGTTTGCCGGCCAACCCTTCGAAGACCAGGCGGGGAAGATCCGCTCCGGGAAGGCGCATCTGGAGAGGATCTTCCAGCGGGAGGTGGTCACCTTCATCCCTCCCTTCAACAGCTATGACTCCAATACGCTCCGCGCCTGCTCGCAGGAGGGAATCAAGGTCCTGAGTTCCTCGCACTTCTTCCGGTTCCCAATCCCTATCCCCTCCAGGTGGCCAATCTGAACTTCCTCCTGACCGATCCTGCGTCCTACGTCGAGCTGGCGAGCGGTCACGGAGGCGATCTATCGATCGGACGACTATTTCGACAAGGCCACACGGCTGATCCAGACGATTCGGCGTCATGGCAACATCGAGGTCGATACCCTGGGAAGCGTGGCCCTGCGCCATGCCGGCTATTTCAGAGAGAGGGTCCTCCTGGACGCCTGGTTTGCGAAGGCTTCGTTTTTTTTGAGCTTCATCCGTCAGGCCTCGCTCGTTGAGCGTCTTTCCCGTCTGCATTACTGCAACGGGCCGGGGATCTGGCCGCTCATCGTCCTGGCCATCCTGTTCGGGATGGGCTTGTCCTTTTCGGCCGGTTTTGCCCTGGGCTTCCCCCTCGTCATGCTGTGGAATGCCCTCCGGCCGTCCGGGAGATGGTCCCTGCGGCTCCCCACGATCCTGGGCGTGATCTGGTTCCTGGGGATGATCGTGATGAGCGTCGATGACCGGTTCGGGATCATCGACATGGGCGCTGGGGCGCTCCTGGCCGGATCGCTCCTGCACCTTTTGGTCGGGATCGGCCAAAGTCAGAGGGAAAATGAGTCGACTCTATGATGCATACAATGAGGCGGTCTTCCAGGCTCCGGAACTGCTGACCTCCGAACGATTGTCCCGGGCAATCGAAAAGTACAGAGGGTATGAGCCGTTTCTTCCTGGGGATCGCGACGCGCGCATTCTGGATATCGGATGTGGTGCCGGATATTTCCTCCATTTTCTCAAGGCCAGGGCATATTCGAACATACAGGGGATCGATCTGTCCCCGCAGATGATCGGTATCTGCAGGCACAACTTTCCGGACATCCGCGCCGAGGTCGCCGATGCCTTCGACTATCTCCTTTCCCATAAGGGAACCTTTGACGCCATCGTCGCCAACGATGTTCTGGAACATGTTCCCAAGGACAGGACGGTCGATCTGATGGCCGCCATCCATTCTGCGTTGAAGATGGGCGGGACCTTTTTGGCCAAGGTGCCGAATCTCGGCAAACCCTTCGCGATCCGTCTCCGCTATACGGATTTTACCCACGAGGTCGGTTTTACGGAACACAGCCTGTGGCAGGTCCTGTGGCTCGGGGGGTTCAGGACCATACGGGTTCTGCCCTTCCCCCTGGTTCGTCCGCTCACCCTGAAGTCCAAGCTGGAGGGAGTCATTTCGAGGTTCATCTTCTTATGGATCACCAAGATGATGCAGTATCAGGGATTCGTCGCACCTCGAATCCTTACGCCGCTCATCTTTGTGCAGGCCGTCAAAGACCGCGATGCCGGTTAAGGTCCTTCATCTGGTCGAGGACTTCAAGGTCGGGGGACTCGAACGGGTCGTGGAAACGATTACCTGCGGCCTGAACAGGGACCTCTACGAACCCTGGATCGGGTGCATCGCCGCCGGAGGGATCCTGGCCGATCGCTTTCTTCGGGAGGGAAAGTCCCTGAAGGTCCTCGGCCTCCCGACCTACCACAATCCGGCCAACATCTTCAGGCTGGCCCATTACATCCGCCGGGGGGCGTTCACCATCGTCCACACCCATGCCTATTTCGCCGGCACAATGGGACGTATCGCGGCCGTCCTGGCCGGGACGCCCGTCGTCATCCACCATGTCCATACGACTTACTGGGACTTCAAGGC
This sequence comes from uncultured Syntrophus sp., assembly GCA_964403345.1. Taxonomy (GTDB): domain Bacteria; phylum Desulfobacterota; class Syntrophia; order Syntrophales; family UBA5619; genus JAKAFS01. The sequence goes on from CAYOGU010000109.1 coordinate 5,006, forward strand.
GAGGAACATCCTGATCGAGAGGATCCTCAGCAACGTCACGGCGCGGATCGTCTGCTGCTCCGATTTCGTGAGGAATTTTGTCGTGGATCAGGAAGGGATCGATCCTGCCAGGGCGGTCACCGTCTACAACGGGGTACATGACGCGCCTCCCACGGGTTGCTGCGGTCCCGAGGTACAGGAGGGCCGAAAAGCGGCCCGTATCGCCGTGGTGGCCTCGCTGGTCGAAAACAAGGGCCACGCCGTTCTGCTGGAGGCTATGGCCCGCCTAACCCCCAGCCACCCCGACCTTGAGCTCTGGATCGTCGGCCACGGCCCCCTGCGGGATACCCTGGAAGGACAGGCCGCGGCATTGGGTCTCCGGGAACGGGTCACCTTCCTGGGGCAGAGGGACGACGTCCTGATTCTCTTGTCTCGTTCGGACATCGTCGTGTTGCCCAGCCTCTATCGCGAAGGCTTGGGGCTCTCCCTTATCGAAGCCATGAGCCAGTCGAGGCCTATCGTTGCTACCTCCGTAGGTGGACTCAAGGAGTTGGTGACCGACGGCGTGAACGGTTTCCTTGTGGCTCCCGGGGACGCCTCAGCCCTGGCAGCGAAACTGGAAAGCCTCGTCCGGGACGGGGCGTTGCGAAGGGCCATGGGGTCGGCCGGCCGGAAGCGGTATGAGTCCCAATTCAGCGCGGCGATCATGATCGGCCGGATCGAGGCCCTCTATCGAGACCTTCTTGCCGAAAAGGGGATCGGATGAATTCCATGCAGAGAGGGTCCTATCCCATCCTTTACCTGCATCACACCGGCCGATTCGCCGGGGCTGAGAACAGCCTCCTCCACCTGGCGACCCATCTGGACCGATCGCGGTTCAGCCCCCTGTTTCTCTGCCCGTCCGTCGGTGAATTCCCGGACAGACTGACCTCGCGGGGAGTGCCGGTGATTCACCACGAATTCGGGTCCAACTCGCAACCCATTCGCCTGGTGCAAAGCCTGGTCGAGATCCGCAGGGTCATCCGGGAGCGGCAGATCGCGCTCCTGCACGCCAACGGTCCCCAGACCAATGTCCCCGCCGGGATCGCCGGGCGCCTCCTGGGCGTTCCCGTCGTCTGGCATGCCCGCAACTGCCTGCGGCCGGGGATGGTCGACATCGACCGGATGACGGGCTTCCTCCCCGACCGCATCATCTGCAATTCCGATGCGGTCCGGTCCCGCTTCCTGGGCGGCCTCACGGAGAAAAAATCCCTGACGATCCTCAACAGCGTCGATCTGGCCGATTTCGCCCCCGAGATCCGCGGGCCTTCGCTCCGGCAGGAATTCGGCATTCCGGTGGCGTCCAAGGTCCTGGGGATGACTGGCCGCCTTAGCCGGGAAAAGGGACAGCAGACCCTCCTGGAGGCGGTTGCCCTGCTCAAGGGGCGCTTCCCCGATCTGTACGTGCTCCTGGTCGGGGATTCCATCTTTACCGAAGATGAGGACGTCCCCCGCTCCCTCCGCGAGATGGCCGATCGCCTGGGGATCGCTGAACGGGTCCTCTTTACGGGCTTTCGGCGGGATGCCCCCCGCCTCTACGGGGCCTTGGACGTCTTCATCCTGGCCACCGATGCCGAGGCCTGCGGCCGGGTCCTCTTCGAGGCCATGGCCATGGCCCTGCCGGTGATCGGCACGGACAACGGCGGGACCCCCGAGATCGTCGTCGACGGCGTGACAGGACTCCTCTTTCCCTACGGGGACGCCGCCGCCCTGTCCGAGAGGATCATCTGGCTTCTGGAGCGTCCGGAGGAGATGGCCCGCATGGGGGCCGCCGGCCGCCGCCGGGTGGAGGAGCATTTCACCATCGATCGCTACATGGAAAAGACGCAGAAGGTCTATCTGGAACTCCTGGAGGGGGACCGTGCGCCTCGGTGTTGACGCCCGGGAGGTTCAGGACGGGGTCGTCACCGGAATCGGCCGTTCCCTGGCGAACTTCATCGCTTATTTTGGGGCCCACGATGCCTCCCACGAACTGGTCCTCTTTGCCGAGAAGAACCTTCCGATCCCCCTTGGACCCCGTTGCCGGGAGGTGGTCATCCCCGCCGGGCCGACTTTCCTGTGGGATCAGTGGATGCTTCCCCTGCGCCTGAACGGGGAACGGATCGATCTATTCTACTCGCCTTATTACAAGCTGCCGCTCCTTTCTTCGATTCCGGCAGTCGGCCAGATCCTGGACCTGATGTATCTGGTTTTTCCCCCCTACGTACAGGCCCTGGGGCTTCTGGGCCGGCTCTATTACGCCACGGTCGGCCGGGCCTGCGCCCTTAAGGCGATCTCCGTCGTCACCGACTCCGATCACGCCAGGGGCGACATCATCCGCCTCTGGGGGATCCGGCCGGAGAAGATCACCGTCATTCCATTGGGATTGGCGGACCGGTACCGGCCGGTGACGGACAGGGAGGTCCTCGCTGCGGTCCGGCGGCGCTTCGGGCTGCCCGACCGGTACCTCCTGTATCTGGGAAATTTCAAGCCCCACAAGAACGTCACTTCCCTTGTCCGCGCCTTCGCCGGCGTGAGGAAGGCGTTCGAAGGCTGCAAACTGGTCCTGGCTGGACCCCTGGACGCCCACGGGCAGGCGATCCAGGCCCAGGTCGAGGCTGCCGGTCTGGCCGGGGATGTGATCTTTACCGGCGCGATCCGTGAGGAGGACCAGCCTGAGGCCCTCCTGTCCATGGCGGAGCTCTTTGTCTTCCCCTCCTTATACGAGGGATTCGGCATCCCTCCCCTGGAAGCTATGGCCTGCGGTGTGGCCGTGGTGGCCTCGAACCGGACGGCCATCCCCGAGGTCGTCGGGGATGCGGGGCTCTCCGTCGATCCCTTGGACATCCGGGCCCTGGAGGAGGCCATCGCGTCGCTCCTCGGTGACGAGCTCCTGCGTGAGCGGTACGCGTTGATGGGGTTGAAAAGGGCGGAAGGTTTTCGGACCGAACAGACGGCCGGAAAGCTTTACAAACATATCATCGAGATTATGGAGACGAAACTATGAAAGTACTCATCACTGGCGGGGCGGGGTTCATCGGGGCGAACTGTGCCGCCCGTTTTTCCGACCGCGGCGACCAGGTGGTCCTCTTCGACAACCTCTCCCGGCGGGGGACCGAGCAGAACGTCTCCTGGCTGGCCTCCGAGCATCCCTGCCGTCTGGTCAGGGGCGATGTGCGCAACATGGACGAGCTGGCCCGCATGTTCCGACAGGAAGGTCCCTTCGATCTGGTTCTGCACATGGCGGCCCAGGTGGCCGTGACCACCTCGGTCACTCATCCCCGGGAGGATTTCGAGATCAACGCCCAAGGGACCTTCAACCTTCTGGAGGCTGTCCGGCTCTTCAATCCCCGGGCAGCGGTCATCTATGCCTCGACCAACAAGGTCTACGGCGGCATGGAGGATCTCCGGATCGGAGAGGTCGCCGGCCGTTACGCCTATCTGGACCAACCCGAAGGGATCGACGAAGGACGGCCGCTGGACTTCCATTCCCCCTACGGCTGTTCCAAGGGGGCGGCGGACCAGTACTGCCGGGACTACCACCGGATCTATGGTCTGAAGACCGTCGTGATGCGCCAGTCCTGCATCTACGGCTACCGCCAGTTCGGGATCGAGGATCAGGGTTGGGTGGCCTGGTTCTGCATCGCCGCGCATCTGGACCGGCCGATTACCCTCTACGGCGACGGGAAACAGGTCCGCGATGTCCTGTTCGTGGATGACCTCGTGAGCCTCTACGAGAGGGCCTACCGGGAGATCGACCGTACGGCGGGGAAGATCTATAATGTCGGCGGCGGTCCCGCATCCACCCTTTCCCTCCACGAACTTCTCGCCCAGCTGGAGGTCCTCAAGGGCCGGAAGATCCCGATCCGGTACGACGACTGGCGACCGGGGGACCAGAAAATCTACGTCAGCAATATCCGTAAGGCCGAAACGGATCTGAAATGGACACCGCAGATCCCGGCGGCCCAAGGGGTAAAACGCCTGTACGACTGGGTCGGCCGGAACAGCGCGCTCTTTGACTGTCCGGAGTTATAGGATCCCCCGTGACCCTTGCCGGGGAGGCAGGACCGGACATGGAGAGCGACAGGGTTTCCGTCGTCATTGTGACCTTCAACAATGCCCCGATGCTGGCGAACCTCCTGGTGGACCTTAGCCATCAGCGGCGGTTGCCCGACGAGGTCATCGTGATCGACAACGCCAGCCGGGACGACACGCAGGCCCTGGTCAGGGGCGTCTACCCTGAGGCGGACCTTGTCCGGCTCGGGGAGAACCTGGGCAGTGCGGGCGGGTATCACGAAGGGATCCGCCGGGCTGCCCGATCCTCTGATTTCATCTACACGCTTGATGATGACGTCCGGCTGAACCCCGATACGCTCCGGGAGATCGTCGCGGGGTTCCATGATCTGGAAGGGGCCATGCCAGGCCAGATTGCCGCCGTCCGGAGCATCGGCGCGAGATATTCCGAGACGGGGCCGACCCCTCTGGAGGTCGTCCCCTGGCGGGGGACTCTGTTCAAGACGGCGATCGTCCGGGAGGTGGGGCTCCCTTCGCCCGACTATTTTCTCTACGGCGAAGATCTCGAGTATTCCCTGCGGATCGCCCAGAGGGGGTATCGTTTCTACTGGATCCCCACGAGCCGTTGCCTGGAGGCCGTTCGGGACCGGGACGGCAAGGCCAGAGCCACGCTGTTCGGCAGGAGGCTCGTCCGTTATCAGTCCCCCTTCCGCCTCTACTACGCCCTCCGGAATGAAGTCTCCATCTTCATCCGGTATGGCCGCAGGGCGGCTCTGCTTCGCACGTTCCTGTATGCCTTGAAGATCCTCCTGATGATTGGAGCCTCCGAGGGATGGACCGGGAAGATGCCGATCCGGGCCGTCGTTCTGGGGGTCTTCGACGGCATCAGGGGGAGGATGGGACGGCATCCCGATTATACACCGGGGTAATCGCATCGTATGCAAGGGGTAACGATGAGCACCGCCGCGTCCGGACCCAAACCGATCCTGATCGTCCTGATCGCGGGGATCGGCGACATGGTCTTGGCTTCCAAGGCCATCCGGGCCCTGAGGCGGGGCCATTCCGGCTCCAGGATCCACCTCCTCACCAGCACCGAGGCCGCCCCCCTGGCCCGGAGCTTTCCCTATCTGGACCAGGTTCATTCCTTTCCGATCCGGGAGTTGCGCACCGATAAAGGGTCCCTCCTGGAGATGGCGAGGATCGCCATGAGCCTTCGGGAGACCACCTTCGGTGTGATCCTGAACCTCTATCGGGTCAGTTCCCGGGCCGGTGCGTTCAAGATGGGGATCCTTTTTTCGATGCTCAGGGGAGACCGGAAAATCGGCCATGACCGGTATGGTTTCGGCCGGTTTCTCACAGAGGGGGTTTCTGCCGGGACTTTTACCGGCCGGCATGTGGCCGAGGCGATGCTGGAGATCGCCAGACAGGCGGGAGGTCTTCCGGACGGGGAGGGCATCGAGGTCTTCTGGAGTGCCGATGCCTCTTCGAAATGGGAAGGTGTATTTGGTCCCTTCCAGGGAAGGCCCATCGTGGGGATCCATCCGGGCGGCGATCGGGCGAACCGGCGCTGGGCCCAGGACCGCTTCGCGTCTGTGGCCGAGGCGATGGTCGGACGGTACAACGCCGCAGTGGTCCTCGTGGGCGGTCGGGCGGAGGTCCCCATCGCGGCACGGATCGGCCCCGGCTTCTTGGATCTCACCGGGAAGACCCCGGTGGAGGCCCTTCCCTATCTCGTCAGTCGGATGGACCTGCTGATCACCAACGACAGCGGCCCCATGCATATCGCCGCTGCAACGAAGACCCCCGTGGTTGCGCTCTTCGGGCCGGAGGACCCTGGACTCT
>CAYOGU010000110.1:0-10687 GCA_964403345.1 uncultured Syntrophus sp.
CAGGTAAAAGGGGCCTGAGGCGGCCAGGAACGCCAGGCCGTAGAGGACAAGGTCGCGCAGGGCGGCCCGGCTCTGCCGGGACCCGGCATGGTTCCAGAGGACCCCCAGGACCCCGAGGGGGGCCAGGAGCAGGGCCGTGTACTTGCAGGCCACCGCCGCCCCGCAGAAGAGGGCGGCCAGGGCCAGCCAGCCCCGGAGCCGCCCCTCCCGCCAGCGCAGGAAGGCGTGGAGGGCCGCCAGGGTGAAGCAGGCGACGAAAAGGTCGTTGTAGGCGCTGTGGGAGACCTGGAAGACCGCGGGGATCGAGGCGAAGATCAGCATGGCCAGGACCGGGAAGGCGTTGCCCCGGATCAGGCGGCTGATCCGGCCGATTCCCAGGAGGGTCCCGGCCAGGAGGGCGAAATGCATGGCCTTGGCCAGGGCCTCGCCGCCCGCGGCCAGGGCGGCCAGGTAATGCATCTCGGCCAGGAGCGGGTAGCCGGAAAAGACGTTCCCCGGTATGGGGAAGAAGCCGCCATGGGCGAGGGTGAGCTTCGGGACGGCCAGGTGGTAGATCAGGGCGTCCTTGCCGATCTCCGGCGTCAGGACGAAAATCCCGTCGGCCAGCAGGAGGACCGCCAGCAGGAGGGCGGCCGGGCGTTCCCGGGACGGGATTAAAGGATCGGGTGAGGGATCGCACGGAAGTGCCCGCAACCACCCGAAGATGGCGGAAACAATCAGGGCCGCCAGGAGGCAGGCCAGGGGGAGGGGCCGGAGGGACTGGGCCGCGGCCAGGACAAAGAGGGCTGCAGCGGCCATCCATAGGCCCACGCCGAAGGCCAGGAAGACCTGCTCGGCCCGGGACCGGAAGGGGAGGGACAGGCCGGCCAGCGCAAGGCGCCCCGACCCCGTCAGGATCAGGCACCAGGCGGCCAGGAGAAGAGCGGTGGTCAGGAAATGATGGATCGCTGCGATCGGCATGGCCTTTCAGTCAATCGACGAATGGAACGGTATTTTCTATCACGACCGGCCGGCCGGTCAAGTCCAATCTGCCAGTCCTAAAAGCCAGTGAATATTACTGGCTGGTACGTAAAAATCACGGATCGCCGGCCGCCAGGACTCCGCCACGAAAGAGGGAGGGCCAAGAAAATTTGTCCTAACCGGTCAAAATGAGGAGCCAAAGGGACGGGAAGGGGGGAGATGGCGAGCCTCTGGTACGGGGATTGCTGATCCCTGACCAGAACCGCCCCAAAAGGGGGGCCGCGACCGATCGCCGGCACCATGCGATCGGGCCTTTTTCAATGGATTCATTCAACAAAGGAGGCAGAGACATGATCAGCAAGATTCACAAGAAACAGAGAAAGGGCTTTACGCTCATCGAGTTGATGATCGTCATCGCGATCATCGGCATCCTGGCGGCCATCGCCATCCCGCAGTTCACCGCCTACAAGCAGAGGGGGTACAACGCGACGGCGAAGTCCGACCTGAAGAACGCCTACACGGCGGCCCAGGGCTATTTCAGCGAGAACCCGTCCGGGACGCTCGCCAACACCTCCAGCCTGGCGCCATTCGGCTACCAGAGCTCGGCGAACGTTACGGTCGCCTTCCAGAACGGAACGCAGGCGGGCCTCGCCATGACCAGCACCAACTCTCAGGGCAACGTCACCTATTCCCTGACTTCGCCGGGCGGGACGATCACCCCGTAGCGTTCAAAAGGGGGACATTCAAAGGGCGGGGATTCCCCGCCCTTTTTTTTCCGTCCGGTTCCCCCTTCGCGCCTTCCCACCGGCGCGGTGCCGTCCGCGGAAAATACCGGCATTGACTCGGTTTTCTCGGCTTCGGAGGATAGATTTTAAAGAACCGCTGCCAAAATGCTCCTTCCCTGTGCGTTCGGGATGACATATAGTGGTCCGGCCCGGTCCGATGGGGCGCCCCATGCCGGACCCATGCCGGACCCGGGCCGGTATCGCATCCGATCTCAGGCCCTTTCGGCGTCGCCGCCGGGGCCGCAGGAGAGACCCGTGAGAGAAAACAGAGCTCCGCTCATCCTCATCATTCTTCTTTTGGCCGCAGGCGTTCTGGTCGTCTACGGCCAGGCGGGGGGATTCGGCTTCATCCGCTACGACGACGAGCTCTACGTCACCGCCAACCGCCACGTCCAAAAGGGCTTGGGCATCGAGGGGGTCCGCTGGGCGTTCACGTCTTTCGAGGCGGGGAACTGGCATCCCTTGACGTGGCTTTCGCTGATGCTGGATCACGATCTCTACGGGATGGACGCCGGGGGCTACCACTGGACGAATGTGATATTGCATCTGGCCGGGGGCCTGGCGCTCTTCGGGGCGCTCTTGGGGATGACGGGCCGGCCCTGGCGGAGCGGTTTGGTGGCGGGGCTTTTCCTGGTGCATCCGCTGCACGTGGAGTCGGTGGCCTGGGTGGCGGAGCGCAAGGACGTGCTGAGCGGCCTTTTCTGGATGCTGGGCCTCTGGGGGTATTCCCGGTACGCGGGGAGCCCGACGTTGGCCCGATACGGGAGGGTGGTGCTCTTTTTTGTCCTGGGGCTGATGTCCAAGCCGATGGTGGTGACGCTTCCCCTGGTGCTGCTGCTTTTGGACTACTGGCCCCTGGGGCGGACGGGGCGGGTTCCCCTTCGCCGCCTGGTGTGGGAGAAGGTTCCGCTCCTGGCCCTTGCGGCGGCCTCGTCGGCGGTCACCTTCATGGCGCAGCAGGAGGGGGAGGCGGTGGCCACCCTGCAGGCCCTGCCCCTTGCGGACCGCTTGGGCAACGCCGTGGTGGCCTACGCGGCCTATCTGGCCAAGACGGTCCGGCCGGTCGATCTGGCCGTCTTCTATCCCCGCCCGGCGGCATGGACCGCCTGGCAGATCGTCCCGGCTGCGGCGGTCCTGGCCGCGATCAGCGTCCTGGCCTGGCTCCTCAGGCGGTCGTCCCCCTACCTGACCGTGGGCTGGCTCTGGTTCCTGGGGACGCTCGTCCCGGTGATCGGCCTGGTCCAGGTCGGGGATCAGGCCATGGCCGACCGCTATACCTATCTGCCCCTGGTCGGAATCTTCATCATGGCGGCCTGGGGGAGCGCCGAGGCCGTCGAGCGGCGGCCGAGGCGCGTGGTCCGGACGGCGGCCCTCTGGACAGCGGCCTTCCTCGCCCTTCTCTGGATCGGCCACCGCCAGGCGCAGACCTGGCAGGACGGCCCAACGCTCTTCGGCCACGCCCTCGCGGCGACCAGCGGGAACTATCTGGCCCACAACAACCTCGGGGCCGCCCTGATGGACCGGGGGGACTACCCGTCGGCCGAGCGCCATTTCCGGGAGGCTCTGCGGATCCGGCCGGACCTCGCCGATGCGAGGAACAACCTGGGGATTATCCAGGTCCTCCAGGGGAAGTACGGGGAGGCGGCCCTCTCTTTCCGGGAGGCTCTGCGGATCAGGCCGGATTACCCCGGGGCCAGGCGCCGCCTGGGCGATCTCCTGCTGCGGACGGGAAAGGCCGCCGAGGCTGCAGCCCAGTACGGCCAGGCCCTCGCCCGGACCCCCGACGATCCGGAGCTCCACAACAACCTGGCCGTGGCCCTGGCCTCCGAGGGCCGGAGGGACGAGGCGATCGGCCATCTCGAAAGAGCCCTGGCGCTGAGGCCCGGCTACGGGGACGCCCGCGGGAACCTCGATCGTCTTGCCGGCGGCGCGATGCCGGCCGCAGCGGGAATCCGTCCGGGGAATGACCGGGAGGGCATGCGGTGAACGGCGATTCATTCCATGCAGAACGGGAAACGGCGGCACGGCCGGCCGGCGGTAAGGACCGCACGGCCGCCATCATCGCCCTGGGCCTGGCCGCCTTGACGCTGGCGGCCTACTGGGGGGCGGCGGCCAACGGCTTCATCAATTACGACGACCAGGGCTACGTGACCTGGAACCGCCATGTCCAGCAGGGGCTCTGCCCGGAGGAAGCGGCCTGGGCTTTTTCCACCTTCGCCCTTTCCAACTGGCATCCCTTGACGTGGCTTTCGCTGATGCTGGATCACGATCTCTACGGGATGGACGCCGGGGGCTACCACTGGACGAATGTGATATTGCATCTGGCCGGGGGCCTGGCGCTCTTCGGGGCGCTCTTGGGGATGACGGGCCGGCCCTGGCGGAGCGGTTTGGTGGCGGGGCTTTTCCTGGTGCATCCGCTGCACGTGGAGTCGGTGGCCTGGGTGGCGGAGCGCAAGGACGTGCTGAGCGGCCTTTTCTGGATGCTGGGCCTCTGGGGGTATTCCCGGTACGCGGGGAGCCCGACGTTGGCCCGATACGGGAGGGTGGTGCTCTTTTTTGTCCTGGGGCTGATGTCCAAGCCGATGGTGGTGACGCTTCCCCTGGTGCTGCTGCTTTTGGACTACTGGCCCCTGGGGCGGACGGGGCGGGTTCCCCTTCGCCGCCTGGTGTGGGAGAAGGTTCCGCTCCTGGCCCTTGCGGCGGCCTCGTCGGCGGTCACCTTCATGGCGCAGCAGGAGGGGGAGGCGGTGGCCACCCTGCAGGCCCTGCCCCTTGCGGACCGCTTGGGCAACGCCGTGGTGGCCTACGCGGCCTATCTGGCCAAGACGGTCCGGCCGGTCGATCTGGCCGTCTTTTACACCCATCCGGGACAATGGCCGGCCTGGGAGATCGGGCTGTCCCTGGCTTTGCTGGCCCTGGTCACGGGGGGTGTCCTCGTGCAGGGGCGTCGCCGTCCCTACCTCCCGGTGGGATGGTTCTGGTATCTGGGGACGCTCGTCCCGGTGATCGGCCTGGTCCAGGTGGGGGCGCAATCCATGGCGGACCGCTATACCTACCTGCCCCTGGTCGGGGTCTTCATCGCCCTGGTCTGGGGGGCCGCCGACCTGCTCGGCGGGCGGCGCCGGCCCGTCTGGATCGGGGGAGCCGCGGCCGGGGCGCTCCTGGCCGTCCTGGCCGGGCTGACGCACGTCCAGGTGGGTTACTGGAAGGACAGCCTCACCCTCTTCGGCCATGCCCTGGCCGTGACGAAGGACAACTATCAGGCCCAGAACAACCTGGCCAGGGCGCTGACCGACGAGAAACGCTACGCCGAGGCGGAGGAGCATTACCTGGCCGCCATCCGGATCAACCCCGGCTATCTCCTGCCCTACCTGAACCTCGGCCTGACCCTGCAGGAGCAGGGGAGGACGGACGAGGCCATGCGCTGCTTCGCCGAGGTCTTGAAGATCCGGCCGGGCGACGGGGAAGCCCACCTCCTGCAGGGGAACCTCCTGATGAAGGCGGACCGGACGGACGAGGCGGTCAGGGAATACGACCTGGCCCTGAAGGACAAGCCCCGCGACGTGAGAATCCTCAACAACCTCGGGACGGCCCTTGCCCGCACGGGAGAGGCGGACCGGGCGATGGAGGCCTTTCGCGGGGTGATCCGCCTGGCCCCCGATCACGCCGGTGCGCACAACAACCTGGCCATGCTCCTGGCCGGACAGGGGCGGCTCGACGAGGCCATCGGCCACTTCCGGGAGGCGATCCGGATGCAGCCGGGGTATGCCCATGCCCATTACGAACTGGCCGGGCTCCTGAAACGCAAGGGCCTCGATGCCGAGGCGGCGCGCCATCTGGCCGAGGCCCGGCGGATCCAGCCGGGGATCGGGGAGCCGCAGGCGGCCGGAGCGCCCCGGGAAACGGCGTCCGGCGGGGGAACGTCCCGATGAGGGGAAAGAGATGAAGGGAAAAAGACGAGGGGGAAGACAGGGATGGAAGGCGATCCCGTGAAATACCGGCCGGTCCTGATCGGCCTTCTCCTGGCGGCGATCGTCCTGGCCCTCTACTGGCCCGTCGGCGGCTTCGACTTCATCGCCCTGGACGACAACCTCTACATCCTGGACAACGCGCGGCTCCGGAAGGGGATCACGGCGGAGAACCTCCTGTGGGCCGTGACGACGCTGGACGCGGCGAACTGGCACCCCCTGACCTGGCTCTCCCTCATGGCCGACTACGAGCTCTTCGGCCTCAACGCCGGCGGTTATCATCGGACCAGCCTCCTCATCCACATGGTCAACACGCTCCTTCTGTTCGTCGTCATCAGGCGGATGACGGGCCGGGACCTGAGGAGCGCCTTCGTGGCGGCCCTCTTCGCCGTCCATCCCCTGAACATGGAGTCCGTGGCCTGGATCGCCGAGCGCAAGAACCTCCTGAGCGCGCTCTTCTGGCTTCTGACGCTTTTGGCCTACGTCCGCTACGCCGAGAGGCCGGATTGGGGAAGGTACGGGGCGGTCCTGGCCTTCTTCGCCCTGGGGCTCATGGCCAAGCCCATGGCGGTGAGCCTCCCCGTCGTCCTGCTGCTGCTCGATTACTGGCCGCTGGGGCGGATTCCGCCGGGGGAGGGCGCCGAAGGGCCTGTTCCGGCCCGGGCGGCCCTGCGCCGGTTCGCCTTCCTGGTGCGGGAGAAGATCCCCCTGCTGGTCCTGGCGCTCCTGTCGGTGGGGATCACCGTCCTTGCGGCCCGTGAGGGCGGCGCCGTCAGGAGCCTGGAGGTCTTCCCCCTTTCCGGCCGGATCGCCAACGCCCTGACGGCCTACGGGGCCTATCTGGTCAAGATGGCCTGGCCGGCGGATCTGTCCATCTTCTATCCCTATGACCATGCGGCCTCCCTATGGAAGGCCGCGGCCGCGGCCCTGGCCCTGGGGGCGGCGACCTTCCTGGCCCTTGTGCCGGGGCGGCGTTTTGGCTACCTGGCCGTGGGATGGCTCTGGTATCTGGTGACGCTTCTGCCCGTCATCGGGATCGTCCAGGTGGGCTACCAGTCCATGGCCAACCGCTACGCCTATGTCCCCATGATCGGGATCTTCCTCCTCATCGCCTGGGGCGTTCCGGACTTGACCCGGGGGCGCGCCGGCCGCCCCGTGGCGTTGGCGGGCGCGGCCTGGGTGCTGGCCCTGGCCCTGACGACCCACGCGGCCCTTCCGCTCTGGCGCGACAGCGAAGCGGCCTTCGGCCAGGCCCTGCGGGTGACCCGGGACAACCACATCGCCCAGATGGGCATGGGAAACCTCTTCCTGGATCGGGGAGACGATGCCCGCGCGGAGGCCCACTACCGGGAAGCCCTGCGGATCAAGCCCGACTACGCCCTGGCCCGCAACAACCTCGGGATGGCCCTGGCCCGGCAGGGGAGGATGCCCGAGGCGGCGGCCCAGTACCGGGAGGCCCTCCGGGCCGATCCCGCCTTCGCCGATCCCTACAACAACCTGGGGGTGCTCCTGGCCCGGGAGGGCCGTTTCAGGGAGGCCCGCGCCTATTTCCTCCGGGCCGTGGAACTGAGGGAGGGTTATGCCGCGGCCGAGGGGAACCTGGCGGCCCTGGCGCGGGACGAGGCAGGCGCCGCCCCCCCTGCCGCCGCGATCGAGGCGCGGACGGAACGATGACCCCCTCCGATCCGACATCGCGCCGGTTTCCGATGGCAGCCGCCGGGCTCGCGCTGGTCCTGATCGTCGCTGCCTGTTACTGGCCGGCTGGCCGGCTCGGGTTCGTCAATTTCGACGATCCCCTCTACGTGACCGAAAACCGGCACGTCCAGGCGGGGCTCACATGGGAGGGCTTCCTCTGGGCCTTTCGGGACATGGGAAGCAGCAACTGGCACCCCCTGACCTGGCTCTCCCACATGCTGGACTGGACCCTCTTCGGGGCCGATGCCCGGGGACACCACCTGACGAATCTGATCCTCCACGGCCTGAATGCCCTGCTGCTCTTCACCGCCCTGAGCGCCCTGACGGGAGCGCCCCGGCGGAGCGCCTGCGTCGCCGCCCTCTTCGCCGTCCATCCCATGAACGTCGAGTCCGTGGCCTGGATCGCCGAACGGAAGAACCTCCTGAGCACGGCCCTGGGCCTCTTGACCCTTCAGGGATGGGCCTTCTATGTCCGCAGGCCCGGATGGAGGCGGTTCCTCCCCGTGGCGGCGTGCCATGCCCTGGGCCTCATGGCCAAGCCCATGCTCGTCACGATGCCCTTTCTCCTGCTCCTGATGGATTACTGGCCCTGCCGGAGGATGGCTTTCATGGGATCCCCGGCAGGGGCTCTGGACGGGACGGCGGCGTCCCCCCGGCCGGTGCCGGCGCCCTTCTCCCGGCTGGTCCTGGAGAAGGTCCCCTTGATGGCCCTCTCGGCCGTCTCCGTCGCCGTGACCCTCCTGGCCGCCGCCAGCGGCGGCGCCCTCAAGACCCTGGACCATTTCCCCCTGGGCCTTCGGCTGGCCAACGCCCTGAACGCCTGTTTCCTCTACATCGGCAAGCTCCTCTGGCCGGTCGACCTGGCCGTCTTTTACCCCTACGCCGCCCCGCGGCCCCTTCAAACCGCCCTGGCCGCCGCCCTGATCGGCGGCGCGACCTTCCTGGCCGTGGGAAAGGCCCGGCAGGCGCCCTGGCTGGCGGCGGGGTGGTTCTGGTATCTGGGGACCCTGGTCCCTGTGATCGGCCTGGTCCAGGTGGGCCGGCAGGCCATGGCCGACCGGTACGCCTACGTGCCCTTCATCGGCCTTTTCATCATTCTGGTCTGGGGCCTGGCCTGGGTCCTGGCCCGGCTTCCGGTCCTGCCCAAGGCCCGGGGGGCCGGGGAGGCCGTCCGGCGGGGCGCGGCGATCCGGGTCCTGGCGATCGGGGCGCTCGGCGCCGCGGTCCTCTTCTGGGGCGCGCTCGCACAGCGGCAGCTCCAGCACTGGCAGTCAAGCCGGGCGCTCTTCGAACAGGCCCTGGCGGTGAACCCGGTCAACGACGTCGCCCACAACAACCTCGCCCACGCCCTCTTCGTGGATGGGGACTGGGAGGGCGCCGTCGCCCACTACCGGGAGGCCGTCCGGATCAACCCGCGCTACGCCAACGCCTATCACAACCTGGGGGCTGTCCTGGACCGCCAGGGCAAGACCCGGGAGGCCGTGGAGCAATACCGTCTGGCCCTGGCCCTGGACCCCGGCCACGCCGCGGCGAAGGCCGACCTGGCCCGGGCGATGGAGGCCCTCCGCCGGGAGGAAGGGCAGAGGGCGCCGGCAGCGGGCGGCGAACCGCAAAAAAAACTTGATCCAAAGAACCGTTAAGGATATTGGACAGCGATGTTCAGGGACAAGAAAATCGTCGTCGTGATGCCGGCCTACAACGCGGCCAGGACCCTCCAGCGGACCTATGACGAGGTCATGGAGCAGGGGATCGTCGACGAAGTGATCCTCGTCGACGACGCGAGCCGGGACCAGACCTCGGCCATTGCCGCGCGTCTGGCGGCGGCCCGGGTCTACGTCCACGAAAAGAACCGCGGGTACGGGGGCAATCAGAAGACCTGCTACCGGATGGCGCTGGAGGCCGGAGCGGACATCGTCATCATGGTCCATCCCGACTACCAGTACACGCCCAAGCTGATCCCCGCCATGGCGGCGATGATCGGAAACGGGCTCTATTCCTGCGTCCTGGGATCGCGCATCCTGGGCGGCCAGGCCCTGAAGGGCGGGATGCCCCTCTGGAAATACGTCGCGAACCGGCTGCTGACCCTGACGGAAAACCTCCTCATCGGGGCCAAGCTCTCGGAGTATCACACGGGGTACCGGGCCTTCTCGCGGGAGCTCCTGGAGCGCCTCCGCCTGGAGGAGAATTCCAACGACTTCGTCTTCGACAACCAGATGCTGGCCCAGATCCTCTGGCTGGGCTATACGATCGCCGAGGTGAGCTGCCCCACGAAATACTTCACCGAGGCCTCCTCCATCAACCTGCGCAGAAGCATCCGCTACGGCTTCGGCTGCCTGTCCACGGCCCTGGCCTTCCGGCTTTCCCGGATGGGCCTGGTCCGGTCGAAACTCTTCAGGTGACCCGATGAGCGCCTCCGGCCCCGACCCCGGCCCCGCCGCCGCCCCCGCCCAAAGGACGAACCGCTTCGAGGACTTCTTCGCCGACGGCTCCTACATCGCCCTGAAGAACCACCTGTACAACTACCGGCTCAGGCGGCGGGCCGTCAACCAATGCCTCCGGGGCAGGGGAGAGGGGCGGGTCCTCGAGGTGGGAAGCGGCCTCTCCCCGATCATGAGGGCGCCGGGCCGGGTCGTCTATTCGGAGCTCTCCTTCCAGGCCCTGAAGACCCTCCGGGGGATCCTGCCGGGGGGGCTTTTCGTGGCGGCCGACGCCGGGCATCTGCCCTTCAAGCCGGGCGCCTTCGGGCAGGTGGTCTGCTCGGAGGTCCTGGAGCACCTTCCCGACGACCGCCGGGCCATCGGGGAGATGGCCGCGGTCCTGAGGCGGGGCGGGGAACTTGTCATGACCTTCCCCCACCGCCGCGGCTATTTTGCCCTGGACGACCGCTTCGTGAGCCACCTGCGCCGGTACGAGCTGCCGGAGATGGAGGCGAGCCTCCGGGGGGCGGGCCTGGAACCGGTGGAGGTCCGCAAGGTCCTGGGGCCGCTGGAAAAGGCGACGATGATCCTGGCGGTCTGGGCGGCGCAGTGCCTCGGAAGGGGAAAGCCGCAGGGAGGGGAAGGGGAGACGCCGGCGCCCTCGGGTCCGCGGCGGGGTCCCTGGAAAGCCGTCGTCCCCGTCTTCGGCGCCCTCAACGGGCTCTTCTGCCTGCCCCTGTGGCTGGACGCCAGGATCGTGCCCCGTTCCCTCGCGGCGGTTCTCTTGATCCGCTCCGTGAAGCCCTGAAGGCCCGGCGCGGCCGGCGCGGAAAGACGCAGCCGGCGGCATGGGGACGGGGCC
>CAYOGU010000111.1:0-10662 GCA_964403345.1 uncultured Syntrophus sp.
AGGCGGACGAAATCCTCCCCCCTCGGCCCCCCTTCCACCTCGGCATGGACCGGCAGGACATGGAGGCCCCCCGGCTCCAGCTTCCCGAGGATCTCCCCTTCCCCCTCCCCGGGGTCCAGTTCCTCGAAACAGGGCAGGTCCGACGGGATCTCCAGGAGATTCGTGCCCTCGTGGACGAACGGCTCCGCCGCGCGCGTGCAGCTCAGATATTCGAAGGACAGCCCCTGGACGATCCCCATGACCCGCTCGTCCACCAGCCACGCCGGCGCCCCGAAAGAGGCGGGCCTCTCCCCGGTCAGGGTCTTGAAGCCCTCGATCCCGCGGCGGAACCAGTCCCGGATCCAGTCCTCCGAACGGTCGGCCAGCTCGTCCTGCCACCGCCGGTGGTCCCAGGCGTGGAACTGGACCTCGTGCCCCTCTTCCATGATCCGCCTCACCAGCGACGGAAAGGAAAGGGCGATGGCCGGAGAGGGAAGCAGGGTCCCGTACAGGGCCGTCCGGAAACCGTACAGGCTGGGGGCGCGGCTCCGGATCATCTTCTTCAGGAAACGGGGGTTCTTCAGAAGCTGGAAAACGGCCCTGCCGGAGGCGTCCGGCCCGATGCTCAGGTAGAAGGTGGCCTTGAGATTCTCCCGGGCGAGGAGGGATAAAAGGCGGGGAACTCCGGCCTTCATCCCCTGGTAGGTGTCCACGTCGACCTTCAGCCCCAGGATCTTCACCATGCCGCCCCTTCCCGCCGGTCCCCGGCGATGCAGTCCCTACTCCCGGACCGTTTCCCCGTTCTCCTCGAGGAAGGAGTAGAGGGTCATGCGAAGGGAGTCCTCCAGGCCGATCTCCGGGCGCCACCCCAGGAGTTGCCTGGCCTTTTCGATGCTGGGCTTGCGCGTGTAGATGTCCTGGTAGCCCTTCCCGTAATACTCCCCGGCCGGGACCTCGATGATCTCCGAATAGCTTTTGTCCTTGCGGTGATCGGGATGATCCATGAAGATCTTCTTGAGGGTATGGGCCAGCTCCCGGACCGAGCACTCGTTGTCGGGGTTGCCGATGTTGACGATCTGGTTCCGGCAGGCGTCGTCGCGGTTGCGCAGGATGGCCAGGAGCGCCGCGATGCCGTCGTCCACGTAGGTGAAGCAGCGCTTCTGCGCCCCGCCGTCGACCAGGGAGATGGGGCGTTTCATGAGCAGCTCGGCGATGAACTGCGTCACCACCCTGGAGCTGCCCTCCTTGGCCGTGTTGAGGGAATCCAGGCGGGGTCCGATCCAGTTGAACGGGCGGAAGAGGGTGAACTCCAGATGGCCCCGCGTCCCGTAGGCGTAGATCACCCGGTCCAGGAGCTGCTTGCAGCAGGAGTAGATCCACCGCTCCTTCTGGATCGGCCCGACCACGAGATAGCTCTCGTCCTCCTTGAACTCCGCGTCCGGGCACGCCCCGTAGACCTCCGAGGTGGAGGGGAACACCACCCGCTTGTGGTATTTCACGCACTGCTTGATGACGTTGAGGTTCATCTCGAAATCGAGGTTGTAGACGCTGATGGGGTCCTCCACGTAGAGCTTCGGGGTGGCGATCGCCACCAGGGGAAGGACCACGTCGCATTTCTTGACGTGGTATTCGATCCATTCCTTGTTGATCGCGATGTCCCCCTCGATGAAGTGGAAGCGCGGATTCTCGAGGGAGTTTCCGAGGCGGTCGTCGGACAGGTCCATCCCGAATACGTTCCAGTCGGTCTCGTCGAGGATCCGCTTGGTCAGGTGATGCCCGATGAACCCGTTCACTCCCAGGATCAATATGTTCTTCATGATAGCGTCTGTCCTTCCTTGTCTCTGAAGTATCGGACGACCGCCTCGGCGGTCATCCGTTCGTTTCCGGCCTGCACGTCCGACAGGGCCAGGCTCCCCCCGCCCGTTCCGACCCATACCCGGCCGTCATGGATGCGGATCCTTCCCGGCGCGGCGCGGTCCCCGCCGCCCTCCGGGCCGCCGCCGGGCTCCACCCGCCAGACGATCAGGCGGGAGCCGTCGGGCAGGAGGCCGAACGCCCCGGGATAGGGATCGGTCACCGCGCGGACGAGGTTGTCGATCCGCCGGGCGTCCCATCGCCAGTCGATCCGCCCGTCCTCGGGCCGGCGCCCCCCGAAATAGCTCCCCCGGCTGATGTCCTGGGGGATGCGCGGCGCCGTTCCCTCCTTCATCAGGGGAAGGAGCTGGCCGAGCAGAACCTCCGCCGCGCCGCAGAGCTTGTCGTACAGGCTGCGCGCCGTCTCCCGGGGATCGATGAGGACCACCCGCTGGCCCACGATGTCCCCGGCATCGGCCTTCTTGACCATGTAATGCAGGGTGACCCCGGTCCGGCTCTCCCCGTGGATGAGGACCCAGTTGACGGGGCACCGCCCGCGGTAGGCCGGAAGCAGCGAGCCGTGCAGGTTGTAGGCGCCCATGGGCGGGATGCCGAGGATCGCCTCCGGGATCATGTGCCGGTAGTAAAAGGAAAAGATCATGTCCGGCTTGAGCCGGGCGATCTTCTCCGCCCACTCGGGCTCCGCGATCTTCTCCGGGCAGAGGACCGGGATCCCCTTGTCCTCCGCCCAGGCCTTGACCGACCCGAACCAGCAGTTTTCCGAGGGGTCGTCCTCGTGGGAAAAGACGGTCAGGATCTCGTAGCCGCACCGCTCCAGCGAGCGGAGCCCGGCGAGCCCCATGTTGTGGTAGGCGAAGACGACGGCCTTCATCCCGCCTTCCCCCCGTCCGGGGGATCGCCGCCGTAGACCCGTTCGATGACGTACTCCGGCCTTTTCCTGACTTCGCGGTAGATCCTTCCGATGTACTCCCCGATGATCCCCAGGGCGAAGAACTGGACCCCCACGAAAACGAAGAGGATCGCGAAAAGCGTGAAGACGCCCTGGGCCGCCCAGAGGGCGCCGTAGACCAGCCGGGCCACGGCCAGGACCAGGCCGAAGCAGACGCCCATCGCCGCCATGAGGACCCCGCCGTACATGATCAGCTTGATGGGCAGCTCGGAGAAGGAGGCCACCAGGTCGAACTGCAGGTTGATCAGCTTGCGGAGCGGGTAGTTCGATTTGCCGCCGTGCCGTTCCTCGTGGGCGACCTCGATCTCGGTCACCCGTTTGCCGAAGTGGGTGGCCAGGGCCGGGATGAAGGTCGAATGCTCGTGGCATTCGCTCATCCGCTCCACGACCGGGCGCCGGTATGCCCGAAGCATGCATCCCCAGTCGGTCATCCGGACGCCGGTGATCTGACGGGCCACCATGTTGACGATCTTGGAGGGCAGGATCCTGAAGAGGGAATCCTTCCTCCCCCTGCGGATCGTTCCGACCACGTCGAAATCGCCCGCCTCCATGGTTTCGATCAGCCGGGGGATCTCCTCGGGCGGGTTCTGCAGGTCCGCGTCGAGGGTGACCACCATCCGGCCCCGGACCATGGAGAAGCCGGCCAGGATCGCCGCGTGCTGGCCGTAGTTCCGGGTGAGCTCGACGATGCGCACCTCGGGTTCCTTCCGGGCGAATTCCTTGAGGATCTCAAGGGAGCGGTCCCGGCTGCCGTCGTCGATCAGGATGACCTCGAAGGCCCTTTTCATGGCCCGCATGACCGGGAGGGTCCGCGCCATCAGGGCCGGGAGGTTGTTCTCCTCGTTGAAGACGGGAATCACCAGCGAGATCTGGATGTCGGAATCCCTGGCGTCCATGCTCATGGTTCCTTGCCCCCGGCGCCTTCGAGGATCTCCCGGATCGCCCGGCACACGTAGTCGACGTCGCCGTCCTGCATGCCGGGAAAGAGGGGAAGCGAGAGGATCCTTTCCGCCGCGCGTTCCGTCTCGGGAAGGGCCACGGTCCCGTAGCGCCGCTTCACGTATCGAAGCAGGTGGCAGGCCGGGTAATGGTAACCGTAGCCGATGTTGTACTCCGAGAGCTTCTCCATGAACCGGCCGCGGTCCATGGCCCTGACCTTGACCGCAAAGAGGTGATGGGCATGCTCGTGGGGATAGGCCGGGACCCCGGGGAGGTCGATGCCGCGGACCCCGGCGAGCCCCCGCATGTAGCGGTCCGCCAGGAAGGCGCGGCGCCCGTTGAACGCCCCGATGCGGTCGAGCTGGGCGATCCCCAGGGCGGCCTGCATGTCCGTCAGGTTGTACTTGTACCCCGGCTCGTCGATGTCGTACTCGGGGACGCCCCCCTTCCCGTAGCGCTTCCATGCGTCCCGCTCGATCCCGTGGAACCTCAGGACCCGCAGTCTCTTTTCCAGGGCCGGATCGTTGTGGGTGATCATCCCCCCTTCCCCGGTCGTGATGTTCTTGATGGGGTGGAAGGAAAAGATCGCCATGTTTCCGAAGCCTCCGGCATGGACGCCCTGCTTCCTCGTCCCGACCGCATGGGCGGCGTCCTCGATGACCGTGAGCCGGTGGTCCGAGGCGACCTTCATGATCCGGTCCATGTCGGCCGGCGCCCCGGCGAAATGGACCGGGATGATCAGCTTCGTCCTCGGCGTGACCTTCGCCTCGATGTCCTCCGCCTTGATGTTGAGGGTGTCGTAGTCCACGTCCACGAAGACCGGCTTCGCCCCCAGAAGGGCGATCATGTTGACCGTGGAAGCGAAGGTCATCGAAGGGGTGATGACCTCGTCCCCCGGTCCGATGCCCAGGGCCAGGAGCGCCAGGTGCATCCCGGCCGTGGCGGACGCGACGGTCATCGCGTGGCTCGCCCCGGTGAGGGCCTTGAACCGGTCCTCGAACTCCAGGCAGCGGGGGCCGGTCGTGATCCACCCGGATTTCATGCATTCCGTGACGGCGCGGATGTCGGATTCGTCAATGGACGGCTTGTTCAGCGGCAGGAAATCGGCCCGGATTTCTTTCATGGAATCAGCCTCTTCGAGTCTCACTTCAGCTTGAGAAGATAATAGGCGGTATTATGCCACAATACCGTCAGATCGGGTATCTCTTTTTTCAGGTCCTCCAGCCGCTCGCCGGCCTCGGTGGCGCAGTAAACCGCCCCTTTTTCCTCCTTGAGGAGCCGGAAAAAGGACGGCGAGTTCAGGAAATACCGCTCCCTTTCCTCCTTCGGCAACTGCTCGCTCCCGTACCGCAACTCCCCGATGTCGTCCACGATCGGGGTTCTCCGGCCGGTGTAGAAGTCGATCCCGTAGAGGGACATCCCGTACTGGTAGAGCTTGGCCCCCGGGGGGACCAGGGTCTCGATCGCCTGGGAAACCGGATAGGCCGACTTGTAGGGGGTCGTATAGACGGCCACGGGAAAGAGGACCGAGAGGATGAATGCGGCGAAGATCAGGTAGACGGCCATGAACCATCCCCTGCCCCGCCTGCGCCGGATCCGGCCGGGAAGCAGGTTGAGAAGGACCAGCATCGCCGCCGGAAACACGAGCCAGGGCCACCAGGCCGACCATTCGAGCCGGTTCTGCTCCAGGAACAGGGGGGACAGGAGGGCGGCGGCGAAGAGGGCCGACTGCAGCACGACCGGGACGCGGCGCGCAAAGGACGGGCCTTTCCGCTCTCCGGCGGCCTCCAGATTGTCCTCGTAAATCCGGAACATCCTGCCGCAGAAGAGGGCCAGCGGCGGGAAGACGGGGGCGATATAGGGGATCAGCTTGGACGAGGAGATGGAGAAGAACAGGAGGATCAGCCCCGCCCAGGTCCAAAGCAGGCGCTTCTCGACGATTCCGAATCCGGCCTTCTCCCCTTTCTTCAGGAACCTCATGGCCTCCGGAAGGAAGGCGCACCAGGGCAGGGTTCCGGCCAGGACGATCGGAACGTAGAAGTAGAAGGGCTGGTAACGGTCGTGCATCCGCGTGGCGTACCGCAGGAAATGCTCCTGGATGAAGAAGAAGCGGAAGAAATCGGGGTTTTCCCGCTGGACCAGGACCAGCCAGGGCATGCAGACGGCCAGGAAGACCAGGATGCCGACCGGCGAGATGAGCCGAAAGACGTCGCGCCAGCGGCCCGAGACCAGAAGCCAGACCGCGACCACCCCGAAGGGAAAGACGATCCCGATGAGCCCCTTGGTCAGGAAAGCCAGGCCGCTGAAAAAATAGCAGAGGTAAATCCACCGTTTGCGGGCGCGATCCCCGGCGAAATACCTGAATCCGCACCAGATCGACAGGCAGACCCAGAAGGCCAGGGGCATGTCCAGGATGTTGATCCGGCCGATGGCCGCATGGAAGAGGAAGGTGGACAGGACGGCCGCCCCGTACAGACCCTCCCGGGCGTCATGGAAGAAGAGCCCCATCCGGTAGGTCAAGAGGATGCATCCCCAGGCGCACAGGGCCACGAAGAGGCGGGAGGCGAACTCGTTTTTCCCGAACAGCTTGAAACTCAGCGCCGTCGCCCAGTAGCTCAGGGGGGGCTTTTCGAAATAGACGGCCCCCTTGAGGCGCGGGGTCACGTAGTCCCCGGTCATGTTCATCTCGTTGGGGATGGCGCTGTAGCGCCCCTCGTCCGGCTCCATCAGGGGCGAGAACGGCAGGGGGAACAGGTACAGGACCATCGGGACGATGAGTAGGATGATGATCTTGAGCGTACGGTCCTGCATGTTTCTTTTTCTCCCCCGAGCCGTCGAATCGGCCTTTTTGGGACGATCTTATTCCACAGATCGGGAAGGATTGTCAAATCATTCATATCGGTTCCGGACGGCTTCCGGCCTGCGGGCCGGCGAATGGCCCCGCCGTCACCGCTCCCCGCCGATCTGGTCCTTCTCCCCTCTCCCCCGCAGCGGCTCGTTTTGTGCCGGAGGATGGATTTCAGGGGCGCGATTTGAAGGTTTTTCGGGGCCTCCTGCCGTCCCCCCTTTTCCCGGTTGTCCTTGACACGGGGGCCAATATATGCGAATTCACGGCAGTCAAGATCCATCCTTCAATTCCATCCCCGACAAAGGAGGGCGCCAGGATGTCCATACTCGAATGGAAAAAGATGGAAACGGTCGGCCTGATCACCATGAACAACGGCGAAAACAGACATAACCCCGATTTCGTGACCGCCATTCTGGGGGCCTTCGACGAAATCGAGGGGGACCCGGAAATCTCCTCGGTGGTCATCTCCTCCAGCGACGCCAAGAACTGGTCCCTGGGGATCGACCTCCAGTGGATCTCCGGGGCCATGGCCAAGGGGGATGCCGCGGGCATCCGGGACTTCATGTACGGCTTGAACCGGATCTTCAAGCGGATCCTCCTCTACCCCATGCCCGTCATCGCCTCCATCAACGGCCATGCCTTCGGCGACGGGACCATCATGGCCTGCGCCTGCGACTTTCGGTTCATGAAGTCCGACCGGGGATTCTTCTGCTTCCCGGAAATCGACATCAGCATCCCTTTCCTGCCGGGAATGCTGGCCATCGTCCAAAAGGCCGTCCCCTACTACAAGATGGAGGATCTGGTCTTCAGCGGGAAGAAGGCCGCGGCCGCCGAGCTGGAGGCCCATCACGTCATCGTCAAGGCCTGCCCGGACCAGGAATCCCTGCTCCAGGAGGCCACGGCCTTCGCCAGGACCTTCACCAAGAAAAGGCCCATCTTCGGCGAGATGAAGAAGAGGCTCCACGGCCGGATCATCGAGATCATGGAAAAGGAGGATCCCGCCTTCATCGAACCCCTCAACCTGATGCTGTAGGGGGCCGGTGCCGGTATCGCCATGAATCGCATCATCAACCGATACATCCTGAAGGAAATCGCCGTTCCCTTCGGCATGATCCTTTTCGTGCTGACCTTCGTCCTGCTCATGGGGAAGATCCTTCAGCTCATGGACCTGATGATCAACAAGGGGGTCCAGTTCCTCGACATCGCCCAGCTGATGCTGTTCCTCATGCCTTCCCTGCTGATGTTCACCATCCCGATCTCGCTGCTGATCGCGATCCTGGTGGGGCTGGGAAGGCTCTCGGAAGACAACGAGATCACCATCCTGAAGATGTCGGGCGTAAGCCTCTACCAGTTGTCCCGCCCGCTGGTGGTGGCGGCCCTCGCGGCCTTCCTGCTGACCGGGATCACCACGATCTACCTGGTCCCCTTCGGCAACGTGGCCTCCAAGCGGCTCCTCTTCGACATGGCCAGGCAGAAGGCCAGCATCGGGATGAAGGAACGGGTCTTCATCGACGATTTCCAGGGGATCCTGCTCTATGCGGACAAGATCTCCCCCAACGGCGATTTCCTGGAAGGCGTCCTGGTCTTTGACAGCCGGACCAGCCGCGAGCCCAGCACCATCTTCGCCCGGAGGGCCTACCCCGTCTCCGATCCCGCGACCATGACGATGACCCTCCGGATGGAAAACGGCAGCACCCACACCGTCGGCAGCGGGATGAACCAATACCGAAAGATGGACTTCCGTTTCTACGACGTCCGGCTGGATTTGGCCTCGTCCCTGACGCAGGACAAGGCCGACGGCGGCAAATCCAGCACGGACATGACCGTGGCGGAGCTGACCGCCCGCATGAAAAAGCTCGGGGCCAAGGACGAGGCCTTCCGGGAGCTGGCCATCGAACTGCACAAGAAGCTCACCATCCCCCTCTCCTGCCTGGTCTTCGCCCTGATCGCCCTGCCGCTGGGAATCCGCGCCCATCGCGCGGTCCGGTCGCGGGGGTTCGTCATCGGCTTCGCCCTGGTCCTGGTCTATTATCTCCTGCGCCTCGTGGGCGAGGCCCTGGTGGAGACCGACCGCCTCTCCCCGGCGATCGGGAGCTGGACCCCGAACGTGGTCTTTGCGATCGCGGGCGCCCTGCTCTTCTATTTCTCGGCCCAGGAAAGGGTGCCCCGGTTCCTTCGCATTTTCCAAGGAGCTGCGGAAGGCGACGGCGCGGATCCGGGCGTCCCTCCGGCGGGGGCCTTTCCCCCCGCGGCCGCGGACGGGGAGGACCGTCCGCCGGCCCCCGGCGGCAATCCGGCCTCCCCGGCGGAACCGAAAGAGGAAGAGCCCGGGAGGCCCGCATGAAAATCCTGGATCGCTACATCACCGTCGAATTCGGCCGGTACCTGTGCTTCCTGTCGGCCACCTTCATCGCCCTTTTCCTGATCATCGACTTCTTCCAGAAGATCCGCATGTTTCTGAGCAACCATGCGACCATTCAGCAGATGGCGGCCCATTTCCTCTACCTGATCCCCATGATCCTCTCCCAGACCCTGCCGGCCGCGGTCCTGCTGTCCTCCCTGATGACGGTCGGCTACCTCTCCCGCCACAGCGAGATCGTGGCCATGAAGGCCAACGGCATCAGCCTGTACCGGGTGGCCGTCCCG
Organism: uncultured Syntrophus sp.; assembly: GCA_964403345.1. Lineage (GTDB taxonomy): Bacteria > Desulfobacterota > Syntrophia > Syntrophales > UBA5619 > JAKAFS01. Next base: position 9,237 of record CAYOGU010000111.1, read on the forward strand.
ATCCTGGTCCTCTCGCTCCTGGTCTGCGTTCTCGTGTTCGTCCTGAACGAATGGATCACCCCCCATGCGACCGAGCGGGCCGAATACATCCGCCTGGTCGAGGTGCAGAAGAAAAAAAGCGTGGGGAACTTCAAGCAGGACCAGATCTGGTACCGCGGCCAGAAGGGCATCTACAACATCAAGATGATCGAGCCCGGCACGGGCACGCTCAGGGGGATCACCCTCTATTACCTGGACCGGGAGATGAACCTCACCCTGAGGATCGACGCGGAAAAGGGAGATTGGATAAAGGACCGCTGGGTCTTCCGCAACGTCCTGGTCACCCGCTTCCAGGAGGACGGATTCCCGGCGCTCTCCAGGATGGAGGAAACGCCGGTCGACATCCCCGAGGGGCCTTCGGACTTCATGGTGATGCAGAAGGACGTGGACTCGATGGGCTATGCGGAGCTGAAGCGCTACATCGAAAAGCTGAGGGCCGAGGGCTACGACCCCATCCGGTACGTGGTCGACCTCCAGGGGAAGATCGCCTTTTCGTTCGTCAGCATCATCCTGTCCGTGATCGGGATCTCCTTCTCCCTCCGCTCGGAACGGAGCGGAGGGATCGCCCAGGGGATCGGCGCCGGACTCGTGATCGGGTTCTCGTACTGGCTGGTCTTCGCCTTCGGGATGTCCCTGGGCCGCTCCGGGACCCTCCCCCCCATCGCCGCCGCGTGGCTGGCGAACGCCCTCCTGGGCACCGCGTCGATCTGGCTGCTGCTTCGGGTGAAGAGCTGAACGCGCCCCGGACCCCGTTCCCGGCCCCGCCCGCCGGCAACGACGATGCCTGCCGACGGTTTCCCGATCCCCGGCCTAGTAGCGGTAGTGATCCGGCTTGAAGGGTCCCTCCACCGTCACGCCCAGGTAACGGGCCTGCTTGGGCGTCAGTTTCGAGAGCTTGGCCCCCAGCCGCTCCAGATGGAGCCGGGCCACCTCCTCGTCGAGGGCCTTGGGCAGGGTGTAGACGCCAATCTCGTGCTTCGCGGAGGCCAGTTCGATCTGCGCCAGGCACTGGTTGGTGAAGCTGTTGCTCATGACGAAGCTGGCGTGGCCCGTGGCGCAGCCCAGGTTGACGAGGCGGCCTTCGGCCAGGACGATGATCGACCGTCCGGACTTGAGGGTCCACTTGTCGACCTGGGGCTTGATGGTCTGCCGCTTGATCCCGGCCTTGCCTTCCAGGTAGCCCATCTCGATTTCGCTGTCGAAGTGGCCGATGTTGCAGACGATGGCCTCGTTCTTCATCTTTTCCATGTGGCGCCCGGTGATCACGTCGCAGCAGCCCGTCGCCGTGATGAAGATGTCCCCCTGGCCGACCATGTCGTCGAGGGTCACCACCTGGTAGCCCTCCATGGCGGCCTGCAGGGCGCAGATCGGGTCGATCTCGACGATG